>JBKPKC010000423.1:0-17428 GCA_046765595.1 Nitrospirota bacterium | reverse complement strand
TCTCCGAACAGCGCCGTTTTGACGAGATTTGAGGTCCCGATCGTGCGGGCGACTGCGCGGGCTTCCGACAGACTGGAGGCGTCGGTCACTTCAATTTTCACGACTTTCGTCACGCCTTCCCCGTCGCGGCAAATGGCGAGTGCGAGCGCCTCGCAGGCCCCGGTCAGGAGCCGGACAAATTGCCGGAACGGCTGGCTGCCTTCTTTGATCTGACGGTTGCCAGCCATGCCGTTGGCAAGACAGAGGACGGTGTCGTTCGTGCTGGTGTCTCCATCGACCGAGATACAGTTGAAGGAGGCGTCGACGGCTTGTGTGAGCGCCCGTTGCAGGGCCTTTCGTGTAATCGCTGCATCGGTCGTGAGATAGCCCAGCATCGTCGCCATGTCCGGATGGATCATGCCTGAACCCTTGGCCATGCCGCCGATCGTGACCGTGCGGCCGTTGATGCGCGCGCGGCGTACCACTGACTTGGGTTTGAGATCCGTGGTCAGAATGGCCCGGGCGGCCGCTCCGCCGCCGCGGCGGCTCAGGCGGTCGAACAAGTCCGGCATCGCCTTGACGATCCGGTCGATTGGCAAAACGCGGCCGATTACGCCCGTCGACCCTATGAACACTTCGTGGACGGGGCGGTCCAACGTACGGGCGACGAGCGAGGCGGTTTTGCGCGCGGCCGCCAGGCCCTGACGGCCGGTACACGCGTTTGCGTTGCCGCTATTGACCAGAATGGCGCGGCCGACGCCGCGCTGCAAATGCAGGCGATCGAGAATCACGGGGGCGGCGACGACCTGATTGTTTGTAAAGAGGCCGGCAATCGGACCGCTACGTTCGGAGACGACCAGCGCCAGATCGAGCAGCCCCGGCTTTTTGATGCCGCAATGCAGACCGGCGGCGCGAAAGCCCAGCGGCGCCGTAATCCCTCGGGAGTCGTTCTCACTCATCTCGTTCATGGAGGTCGGAGATATTGGCGATGCGGAGGGTTAGGGGTAGGCGGCCGGCGCGTTCAAGCCCGTGTCTTCCGGGAGGCCGAGCATCAGGTTCATCGCTTGGATGGCCTGCCCGGCCGCGCCTTTCACAAGATTGTCCAACGCCGCGACCGTGACGAGCCAACCGGCGCGTGCATCGGCGTAGACGCCGACGTCGCAGTAGTTCGACCCTTTGATGTAACGGGGATTGGGCACGATGTCATGCGACAGGCGGACGAACCGGTCGTTCTTGTAGAACGTCTGATAGAGCGCGCGCACGTCGGCCACCGCCATCGGTGTCTTGAGGCGGCAGTAGGCCGTGCTCAGGATGCCGCGATTCATCGGGACGAGATGCGGCGTAAAGGCGACGGTGGTTGCGGCAGGATCGGCCGGCGAAGCACCAGTGTGACGCTGACGCAGCAGTGCGAGTTCCTGCTCGATTTCGGGAATGTGGCGGTGCTGGCCGATCTTGTAGGGCTCGAGCGATTCGTGGGCTTCAGGAAAATGATAGGGCAAGGCCGGACTGCGCCCTGCGCCCGAGATGCCGGACTTCGCATCGACGACGACCGTGTGCGGCTGGACCAGATCCTGAGCGAACAGCGGCGCCAACTGCAGAATCGCCGCAGTGGGGTAGCAGCCGGGTGAGGCGACCAGCTTGGCCTTGGCAATCGTCTCGCGGTGCAGTTCGGGAAGCCCGTAGACGGCCTGTTTCAATAAGTCTGTGTGCGAGTGAGGGGTTTGGTACCACCGTTCGTAGGCTGCGGGGTCTTTGAGGCGATAGTCCGCGCTCAAATCGACGACTAATTTTCCGGTGGCCATGCAGGCCGCGACCGGCGCCAATGATTTCGTGTGCGGCAACGCGAGGAACACCGCATCGGCTTCCTGCGCAATGGTCTCCGGCGCCAAGGCCTGGAACGTCAACGGGACCAGGCCGGCTAGGCTCGGAAACACTGATCCCACCGTGGCGCCGGCGGATTTTTCCGACGTCACGGCGATCAGCTCAAGATGCGGATGGAGGGCGACGAGACGGACCAATTCCGCTCCGGCATAGCCGCTGGCGCCTGCAATTGCGATGCGTATTTTCCTCATGACAATCCGTTTATAGCTGTAGACATAAAAAAAGGGAAGGCCGAAGCCTTCCCTTTTGTCGATGCGCGGCTCCGGCGCTTACCGCTTCGAGTATTGGAACCGTTTCCTCGCGCCTTTTTGACCGTACTTCTTGCGCTCTTTCACTCTGGAGTCTCGTGTGAGCAACCCTTCCTTCTTCAAAGGCGCGCGGAGCGGCTGGCTCAAGCTCACGAGCGCGCGGGCGATGGCATGACGTAAGGCGCCGGCTTGACCGGTGGGACCGCCGCCATGGACGGTCGCCTTGATCGAAAACTTGCCTGACACGCCGGCCATTTCCAGCGGGAGTTGTATGATTTGCCGCAGCGTGAGACGCGGAAACGCCTTTTCCAGAGGTTGGTCATTCACGGTAATGTCACCTGCCGTGCCGGTGACCCAGGCGCGGGCGATCGCACATTTTCTTCGTCCCGTTGCGTACTCAGTTGCGACTGCCATTCTTCCCTTCCCTTCTGTGATCTATGAGTCGATTAGTTGAGTGTAATAAGTTCCGGGTTTTGCGCCTGGTGCGGATGGGTCGCGCCCGTATACACGCGAAGTTTCTTGGCCATGTGATTGCCGAGCGGCGTTTTCGGCAACATGCCCTCAATCGCCTCCACCAGCAATCTGGTCGGGTCCTTGCGGAATACATGCTTCGCCGTGGCGGTTTTCAACCCGCCCGGGTAGCCCGAGTGGCTGCGATAGAGTTTGGTGTCCATCTTATCGCCGGTCAGCCGGATCTTTTCCGCATTGACGATCACGACATGGTCGCCCATGTCCACGTTCGGCGTGAAGGTCGGCCGATGCTTTCCGCGCAGCATGCCCGCCACTCTTGCCGCGAGACGGCCGAGGGTCTTGCCTTCGGCGTCCACGAGATACCACTTCTCTTGTACATCGGCTGGTTTCTGTAAGAAAGTCGACATGTCCGTCCGCGCTCCTTCACATCGAATGAATCAGGTTTCCCGCACTTCTTGCTGGTTGCTGTTCTTCTGCTCCTGTTTTGCCAGCCATTGTTCGAGGTTGGCCGTATTGCGTCGTGCGAGCACGTCCTCACTGACGTACAGCGGCGCGCGCGTCCGCAGCGCCAATGAGATGGCGTCGCTCGGCCTGGCGTCCACCGTCCGTTCCACGCCGTTGTTCTCGAGATAGACCGTGGCGTAATAGGTGCTGTTTTTCACGTCTCCGATGACGACGCGGCGGACGCTCACACTCAGGTGCTCCATGAAGCTCTTGATCAAATCATGGCTCATGGGCCTAGGAGTCAACGTCGTGTCGAGCGCCAGTTTGATGGCGTGTCCTTCGGCCGCCCCGATCCAGATCGGAAAGCTGTCCGGACGGCCGTCCTGACGTGCGAGCACCAGGATTTTGGTGTCGGTATTGGTCTCGTCGACCACGCGGTCCACGGCGTATTCGACCAGTCGTTGATCCGAGGGAGACTTGCTCTGGCCCATCACGAATCCAATTTGCCGAAATCTTCCGGCTTCAAGTTTTCAAGCCACTGTTCGAGTTCTTCCGAGCTCTGCTTGTTGAGCACGGACTCCTTGGCGAACACCGGGGCGTTGGAGCGCAGGGCGAGGGCGATGGCATCGCTGGGTCGCGCATCGACGGTATATTCCGAGTCCTGGTACATGAGATGGATTTTCGCGAAATAGGTGTTCTCGTTGAGATCCGTGATGACCACGCTGATGACTTTGGCGTCGTAGGCGTCGAGGATCGATTTCATGAAGTCATGCGTCATGGGTCGGGGAGGGGCGACGTTCTCCAGCGCCATGCTGATCGCACCGGCTTCCGCTTTGCCCACCCAGATGGGAAGCATCTCGTGCCCGTCTTCGTCGCGCAGCACGACGATGTAGGCATTATTATAAGGGTCGAACATCAACCCTTTGAGATGCATTTGGGTAATCATGGCGACCGACGCTCCATTGTCGCGTCCAAAATCTCTCGAAGACCGAACGGAATTGTGCACCCTAGCATTTTTGAATTTCCCCTGTCAACGAAGTTGGCGAGAACGCTGAAGAAAACGGGCGGGTGCCCGGCTCGAAACCTCTGCACTACAACGATGACCCGGCGTTTAGCTTTGAGGGCGGTAGTTTTGATCCAGTTTGGCGGTGTCTGCTTGCTCGCCGCCCAGTTTCAAAAAGGCCTTCATCTGCTTTCTGACCAACTCACGGCCGCTCTCATCGCCCAAGTTGACCTGATACTCGTTGATGACCATCACCCGCATGGCTTCCCATTTTTTCCAGCAGGGTTTGCAGACCTTCGCCTTAATCTCTGTTTCCAGTTTGCCCATGAAGAGGGGATCCGTGATCGGTTCTCCCGCCTGTCCGCACGTCACGCACTGGACTTCCGTCATAATCGCTCGATCCTCCTTTAATGAAGCCGAATTCAGTGGAGATTCTAGCACCGCCGTCCGTTTAAAGAAAAGAGGGACACCTGGGGCCTCCGGCGATTGACCCTTATTCCACTTCATGTTAGAAGTGGCCCCCTTTCACTTTTGCCCGGATGGCGGAACTGGCAGACGCGCCGGACTCAAAATCCGGTTCTCGCAAGAGAGTGGGAGTTCGACCCTCCCTCCGGGCACCATTCGACACCATAACTTCCCCACTTGACTTGTTTTTTCGACTGGCCTATCATCCGCCCCCTAGGGTCAGGAAATAAAACGAATTTATGCATCGATCAATGTCTTGTTCTCTGTCATTTAACATTATTATCTAACTCACCAAGGAGGCAGCACATGCGTAAGGTGTTGGCGCTAGGAGCGGCAATTCTATTTGTCGGCTCCGTGAGTGTAGCAGTCGCTCAGGAGCGGTTGCAGAGCAACCAATCCGGACTGGGCGTAGGCGAAGGTGTCGGTGACGTGTCCGGCTCGAGCACCCGCGTAAATACGTTTGATCGTACGAGCTTCCTTGAGCGGATGTCGCAGGCGGAAACCGTGTATGGTCGTGTGTTGGGCGTCGATCTGCCCGGCAAGAAGTTGCATCTGGAAAGCGGCGGCAGCTCCCATGATGAAGGTCGTGCGGGTGGCGGCGCGATGGCCTACCGCACTGTGTATTTCGATGACAAGACCAACTGGGATCAAGTCCGCACGTTGGAAGCCGGCGATGACATTATTCTTCAAGTGTTCGAGGAAACGACTGCCTCGCAACCTTTCGGCACCGGCCGCAAGCTGGTCCGTGAAGTCAGCGTGCTCCGCGGCAATGAAAAGCTGGCCGGCTTCGGCGGTTTGGGTCAGCGTCCGAACCCGTCGACCGAGCGCGGCATCACCACCAATAGCGGTTCGACCACGGGCGGCATCAGCGGCGGCGTCCTCCCGGGCACGGCGCAGGGTGGTTCGATCACCACGACGATCGGTGAATTCACCGGTGCGGCACCCTGCTGGAACTGTGAACCGCAGCCGGGCTGGGGTTATCAGACCGTGGCGCCTGAGACCAAGGTGCAGAACAAGTCAGACTACGGCACGGATACGGGCAAGCCGAACCTGGTCAAGGGCCTGCAGTAAGGTACAGACGTCAGTGAATTGATGGAAGGGGCAGCCAACCGGCTGCCCCTTTTTTATTGAGGATCTGTATGTCAGCGATGGCAGATTGCCGCAGCTTCGACTCCTTGATAGGATCATGGCGGCAGGTACGGAGATCATATGAACGAGCAGGACCAAGCGGTTCGACCGGACGCGGAATTGGATCTGCGGGGAGTCATCTGCCCATACAATTTCGTCAAGACGAAGCTCAAGCTTGAGACGATGGAAGAAGGACAGATTCTCTCGGTTATTCTCGACGCCGGCGATCCCATCCGTAATGTGCCGATGAGCGTGAGTAACGAAGGCCATGAAGTCCTTTCTCAGGAACCGCTCGACGCTTCCTATCGTGTCATCATCCGGCGGCAGTAATCACCTTCCCTTTCGGGCTACCGACAGCACCACCGTGACTTCCGAGTCCTGATCGATTGAACGTGCCTGTTGGCGCAGCGCGCCTGGTTTTCCTTGATACACACGTTCGTCGACCTTCGTCATGTTCACGGCAAGCGTCACCATACTGGTCGGCAGTAGGCACGCCAGGCGCTCGAGTAGGCGCGGCAGTGCTGGCGCCGGTGTAAACATCACGACTGTCGCCGGTTCATGGATAAATGGGGAGAAAAACCGGGCGAGTTGCCGACTGGACCGAGGCAGCCGACCCACAAACACGAGGCGGTCGGCACTGAAGCCCGACAATGCCGCCGCGGCGGTTAAGGCGGACGGACCGGGAACCACGGTCACTGAATGTCCAGCGGCCCGTGCGGCGGTGATCAGCAGCCGGCCCGGGTCATAGATCACCGGCATCCCGCTGTCGGCGACGAGAGCGATATCGTGCCCCGCCTCGAGGCGGTCCAAGAGGACGGCGATTTTCTCTTCGTCGCCTTGGTAACCGGTGATGGTTGCGGCAATCCCGTGATGGTCAAGGAGCGCTCGGGTGGCAAGAGGAGTCTCCGCTGCCACGATGGACACCTGTCCGAGGATCGTCCTGGCACGGAGCGTCAAATCGTCCGGCGATCCGATCGGCGTCCCGACGATGAAGAGCGTCCCTGGGCGTGATCGGCCGGTGTCCAAACCGGCTGGTTTGCGAGAGGTTTGTTGACTCTTTTGACGGCCCATCGATATAATCCCTACGCGCTGACTCGGGCCAATTTTCCTGAAAAGTTCAGGGGATAGACCTCATGGCCGCCTTGTTTTTCATGGTCACTATGGCCCTCTATTTCGCGGCCACGGTTTCCTTCCTTGCCCTGTTGGTACGGCGAGCCGATGCGCTCTCGACCGTTTCTTTGACGATTACGGCCGTCGGCTTCGTGACTCACACAATCGCCCTGGTCGCACGGATGCTCACCGGGCCGGGTGCCTCCAGTCCCAGCATTCATGAGGCCCTGTCCTTTTTTTCCTGGATGCTCATTCTTGTCTTCCTCGCCGTGGAATTCCGCCACCGCCTTCATGTGCTTGGGTCGTTTATCGTGCCGCTGGCGCTCGTCTCATTGGTGTCCGCCGCTGCGCTTCCCGATACGGTGCCGACGCTTCAGCCCGTGTTTCGGACGCTATGGGTGCATGTGACGCTCAGCATGCTCGGCACGGTCGGCTTTGCCGTCGCATTCGTCGCCGGTGTCATGTATCTGATTCAGGACGGTCTCCTCAAGTCCAAGCGATTCAATGTGCTCTATTCGAAATTGCCCGCTCTGGATTTCCTTGATGATTTGAACCAGCAATCGATTGTGTTGGGCTTTCCGCTCCTCACTTTAGGCATCATCACCGGCGCGATTTCGGCCGAATTTGCTCGCGGCACCTATGTCAGCTGGAATCCGGAGCAAACCTGGGCGCTCGTCACGTGGCTGTTTTACTTCGTCGTGCTGGTTGGAAGGCTCACCGTCGGTTGGCGGGCCAAGCGTGCGGCCTATTTGACGATTATCGGGTTTGCCGGAGTCGTTCTGACGCTGGTCGGCGTCGCCGTTAAAAGTTTCGGTTCGGTCTCCTGATATGCATATTGTCGTCGTCGGACTCAGCCATAAGACCGCCCCCGTGGAGATCCGGGAGAGATTGGCCGTGCCGGAAAGCCGCTTGGGTGAAGCGCTCACGAGGCTATGCGGCTACTCCGGGATCAAGGAAGGCATGCTGCTGTGCACGTGCAACCGGGTGGAAGTCTATGCGGTGGTCGAGGAATTGGAAGCGGGCTATGGCCGTATCCAGGAGTTTCTCGCCGATGCGCATCTGTCGGTGTCGTCGGAGCAGCTGACGCCGCATTTGTATTGGCAGACCGGTGACCGGGCCATTACGCATTTGTTCCGCGTTGCGTGCAGCCTTGATTCAATGGTGGTCGGGGAATCGCAGATTCTCGGCCAGGTCAAAGACGCCTTCGAAATGGCGCTGACCCACAAGACCACCGGCCTGATCCTCAACAAGGTCGTCAAGAAGGCGATTTCCGTCGCGAAGCGGGTGCGGACCGATACGAAGATCGCGGAAACGGCGGTCTCCGTCAGTTACGCAGCGGTCGAACTGGCAAAAAAAATCTTTTCCGATCTGCGCGACAAGACGGTGCTCCTGGTGGGTGCCGGCGAAATGGCCAAATTGGCGGCGCGGCATTTTATCGCGAGCGGTGTCCGTCACGTGCGCGTCACGACAAGAACTCCGCAGCACGCGGTCGCGCTCGCCGACCGGTTCAACGGAACGGCCGTTCCGTTCGATCAATTCCGCGACGAAATGGCGACGGCCGACATCGTCCTCGTGTCGACCGGAGCGGCGCACTTCCTTGTCGGCAGCGACGACGTCCAGCGTGCAGTCAAGCAGCGCATGAACCGGCCGATGTTTTTGATCGATATCTCGGTGCCGCGCAACATCGATCCTGCGGTCCGCCATGTCGACAACGCGTTCCTGTTCGACATCGACGATCTCAAATTCCGGGTCGAGCAGAATCGCGGAGAGCGACTACAAGAAGCCGAACAGGCCGAGCACATGGTCATCGAGGATGTGAGCGTCGTCCAACAGTGGATCAAGTCCTTGGAGGTCACGCCGACGATCGTGGCGCTGAAGACGAGGGTCGAAGACATCAAGCGCGCCGAGGTCGAGAAGGCGTTGGGACGGCTCGCACATCTTCCTCCGCAGGAGCGAGCGCTGGTGGAATCTATGGCCTCCTCCATCGTGAACAAGTTGATCCATAACACCATGGTGACGCTCAAGTCGGAGGTGGCGACCGCGGATGGCGCGGCCTTTGTCGAGGCAGCCAGGCGCTTTTTCAATCTCGGTGAGGCGGGAGCAGGGACCGAGGACGTGGACATGGAATCGCCGGCGACGCGCACGTGCGCGAACAAGCCCGGGTGATCGGCGGGAGAAGCCATGAGGTTGGCAGCAAAAGGGCCGAAGCTCTTCACGTGTCCAAGATGCCGAAAAGCCTATTTGGGACATGATCCGCTGCCGGATTGCCCTTCATGTGGTTACGACTACCGAGTCAAAGGCGGATTCCGGTGGGACGTGCTGGTGTATCTCCTTTCAGTGTTGGGACTGATCAGTTACCTCCTGGTATCCTCTTCCTACCGCAGTTTGATCACGGCGCCGCTCTCGAGTGATCCGCCCTCGGCGACGACGGCTCCAATGGCTCCCGTCACGGGTGAAGAGAAACTTCCGGGATCCCGGCGGGCCCCTCTCGTCTATCCTCCCGAACCCCACGCAAACCGCTGACATGACCGGCTTGATGCAAGAGCGATCGACGTTAGTCCTTGGGACGCGGGGCAGCAAGCTAGCCGTGCATCAGAGCGAATGGGTCCAGGCCCGCATTCGCGAACTCGCCCCGCACGTCACGGTGACGCTGCGGCGGATCCAGACCTCGGGCGACAAGATCCTTGATGTGCCGCTGGCGAAGATCGGCGGCAAGGGTTTGTTCGTCAAAGAAATCGAGGAAGCGCTGCTCTCCGGCGAGATTGATCTGGCTGTTCACAGCATGAAGGATGTGCCGACCGAATTGCCGCCGGGATTGGATCTGCTCTGCATTCCTTTCCGTGAAGACCCGCGCGACGCGCTGATCAGCCGGGACGGGGTCCGGTTCAAAGAATTGCCGCGGGGGGCAAAAGTGGGAACGAGCAGCCTCAGGCGGCAGGCGCAGCTCCTTCAGGCGAGGCCCGATCTGTCGATCGGCATGCTCCGCGGGAATCTGGATACCCGGTTGAAGAAGCTCCGGGACGGTCAGTTCGATGCGATCGTACTCGCTGCCGCCGGATTGCGTCGCTTGGGATGGGAGCAGGAAATCACCGAGTACCTTCCGCCGGACGTCAGTATGCCCGCCATCGGTCAAGGCGCGCTGGGAATAGAGGGCCGTCGCGACGATACCTTCGTGCGAGCGGTGCTGAGTCGGCTCGAGCACGCGCCGACGCGAACGACCGTCATGGCCGAACGGAGTCTGCTTCACCGATTGCAGGGAGGCTGCCAGGTACCGATCGCCGCCCATGCCCGATTCGCGGGCGGGGAACTCGTGCTCGAAGGGTTGGTCGCCAGCGTCGATGGCAAAGAGATCATTCGCGATCGGGTGACGGGGTCGGCTGACGATCCGCATTCGATGGGTGTACAGCTCGCGGAACGGTTGCTCATGCGAGGCGGCGATCGAATCCTTCGGGCGATCTACGGAACTGCGCCATGAGTCGGACCACCCTTCGTGGCATCGTGTATCTTGTCGGCGCCGGCCCCGGCGATCCTGGATTGTTGACCATCAAGGGCAAGGAATGCCTTGAGCAGGCCGACATCGTCCTGTACGATTACCTCGCGAATCCGGCATTGCTGGACTATGCACCGGTGCATGCGGAACGCGTGTACGTGGGCCGTCGGGGACGCGGACAATACCAGGAGCAAACGGAGATCAACCGGGTGCTGATCGAGCGCGCGCGGGCCGGACAAGTGGTCGTGCGATTGAAGGGCGGTGATCCGTTCGTCTTTGGACGCGGCGGTGAAGAAGCCGAGGCGGTTGCGGCGGCCGGCGTGCCGTTCGAAGTCGTGCCCGGCGTCACGGCCGCCGTCGCAGTGCCTGCGTATGCGGGCATTCCGGTGACGCACCGAACGCTCGCGTCCACGATGACCGTCGTCACCGGCCACGAAGATCCGTCCAAAGGCACGACTGTGATCGACTGGCCGAAGCTGGCGGCCACGTCCGGGACCCTGGTCTTTATGATGGGCATGAAAACCCTCCCCATGATCGTGTCGCGGCTGCTTGAAGAAGGCCGCTCGCCGGAGACGCCTGTGGCCGCCGTACGATGGGGCACCCGGGCGGAGCAGCGAACGGTGATCGGGACGTTGCGCGATATCGTCGTGAAGACGGCTCAAGCTGCCATGGAGCCGCCGACCGTCATCGTCGTCGGAGAGGTCGTGAAGCTTCGGGAGCAATTGAACTGGTTTGAAAAGCGGCCGCTGTTCGGCAAGCGGATCGTGTTGACCCGCGCCCGTGAGCAGGCGGGTGAATTCGCGCGGCTGTTGGCGGCGTATGGCGCGGAACCCCTGGCCGCGCCCACCATCAAGCTGGTGCCGCCTCCGAGCTGGGAAGCCCTGGATCAGGCGATCGCCAGACTGAGCAGTTATTCATGGCTCATTTTTACCAGCGTCAACGGAGTGGCTCCTTTCATGGAGCGGCTCAAGTATGCGCGTAAAGATGTACGCGCACTGTCCCACCTCCAGATCGGAGCGATCGGGCCGAGGACCGCTGAAGAGTTGGCGCGCCATGGATTGTCCGCCGACCTGATTCCGACGGAGTTCCAAGCCGAAGGCATGGTGGCCGCGATGAGCCGGCAGGAACTCCAGGGCGCGAAGATTCTCATTCCGCGGGCTGAGGTGGCACGGGAACTGTTGCCCGAACAGCTACGGGAAAAGGGAGCCGTAGTGGACGTTGTGCCGGTCTATCGAACGGTGGTTCCCGACGCCGGCCTCAGCCGTCTCAAAGAACAGTTGCTGGCAGGGGGGATCGACGTCGTCACCTTTACCAGCTCGTCAACAGTCTCGAATTTTGTCGAGTTGATGGGCGGGTCGGAGGAAGCGCGTCGCCTCGCGGCCAAAACACTCGTAGCGTGCATCGGGCCGATTACGGGGCGCACGGCCAAGGAACACGGATTGCCGGTGACCATCATGCCGGGGGAAAATACGATCCCGGCGTTGGCGCAGGCCATTGTGCGATTTTACGGCGAAGCAGCGCACGTTGCGGTTCCCGCGTCTCGCTAGCCGCGTCAGCCGCTTTTATCCGTCAGAGGAGGTTTTCATGGTTCCAGTGAAATCGTTCATGGTTCCCAGGGAAAAATTCGTCACCGTCGAACGCGATACGAACGCGCAGGCTGCGGCCAGAATCATGCGCGACCGCGGCATCGGCAGTTTGTTCGTGACGAATCAGAAGGACATCATCGGCATTCTGACCGATACGGATATGATGCGCCGGATCGTGGCGTCCGGCAGTGATCCCAACAAGACAACCGTCGAGCAAATCATGTCCGCTCCGATTCTCACGATCGAGGAGAATAAAACGCTCCTCGATGCGAACGATCTCATGGCGCAGGCACACGTCCGCCATTTGGGCGTGAGCCGCGATGGGAAACTGGTCGGAATGATTTCGGTGCGAGATCTGGTCGTGTTCCTGACGAATCTTCCGAGGAAGTAACCACGATGGCCTTTCCCATCCAACGGCTCCGACGACTGCGGCAGCACGAAGCATTCCGCCGCATGGTCAGGGAGACGCGCCTGACGCCATCTGATTTGATCTATCCCCTGTTCGTGACGGAGGGAAGAGATCAACGCCGGGAGATCGCCTCAATGCCGGGGCAATTCAGGCTGTCAATCGATCTGTTGGTCAAAGAGGCCGGTGAAGTGGCCGGCCTCGGTATTCCCGCCATCATGCTCTTCGGGATTCCCGATCGCAAAGACGAGCGGGGCACGTCGGGATACGATCCAAACGGGATCGTCCAACGGGCGATCAAAGCTGTGAAAGAGCACGTGCCTGGTCTTCTCGTCATTACGGACGTCTGTATCGATGAATACACGAGTCACGGCCATTGCGGCATCGTGAAAGACGGCCGGATCCTGAATGACGAAACGCTGGATTGTCTCCGCGCGATGGCGAGGACCCATGCCGATGCCGGTGCAGACATGGTGGCGCCGTCCGACATGATGGACGGTCGGGTGGCGGCAATTCGATCCGAACTGGACCGGGCCGGCCATTCCGAGCTGCCGATCATGTCCTATGCGGCCAAATTCGCGTCCTGTTTTTATGCACCGTTTCGGGACGCCGCGGGGTCCGCACCTCAATTCGGCGACCGACAGTCCTATCAGATGGATCCGGCGAATCGGCGCGAAGCGTTGCGGGAAATCACGCTGGATGTGGAGGAAGGCGCTGACATCGTGATGGTGAAACCTGCGCTGCCCTATCTCGACGTCATCGCCGCCGCACGAGCGCATACAAGCCTGCCCGTTGCCGCCTATCAGGTCAGCGGTGAGTACAGCATGATCAAAGCGGCCGGCAAGGCGGGGTGGCTCGATGAGTCTCGGGCCATGCTCGAATCGCTCTTGGCCATCAAGCGTGCCGGAGCGGATGTCATTCTGACCTACTTCGCCAAGGACGCGGCGCGCAGTCTCAGTTGACGATGACCTTTACGGTGACGCGCGGCCTGAGGGACGTCCATTCAAGACCGCATCCTGTCGTCACCATCGGAAACTTCGACGGCCATCACCGAGGCCACCTTTCCTTATTACAAACGGTCGTTGCCAGGGCTCGAGAGGTCAACGGCACGGCTATCGCGGTAACGTTTGATCCCCATCCCGTCAGGGTCTTGGCTCCGCATGTAGAGCTGCGATTTCTCACGAGTCCCGAGGAGAAACTCGAACGGTTCAAGTCGGCCGGCGTGGACGAGGTGGTGTTTCTCGAGTTTACGCCGGAGTTGGCGGCCATGACGCCGGAGGAGTTTGCCGACGTCGTCCTGCATCGCCGCTTGAAGGTGGCGGAACTCTTCGTCGGCCAACATTTTGCGTTTGGAAAGGGACGCGCTGGTCGAATCATCGATCTCGAACGGTTCGGAGCGACGATGGGATTTGCCGTGCATCCGGTGCGTCCCGTGGTGCTGAACGGGGACGTTGTGAGCTCGACCAGAATTCGGCACCTCATTCAGGCGGGACAGATGGAAGCGGCCGCCGCCCTGCTGGGCCGGTCGTACGGCATGACGGGCACGGTGGTCTCGGGCCAGCAGCAGGGACAAGCGCTCGGCTGGCCCACCGCCAATCTCCGCATTCCCGCCGATCGAGTGATTCCGCCGGACGGCGTCTACGCCGTGCGAGCCGTATACGACGGAAAGAGGTACGATGCCATTGCCTATATCGGCCGCCGACCGACGTTCGGAGCCGGAGAGCGCCTGATCGAGGTCAATCTCTTCGACCATCGCGACAACCTGTACGGCAAGGTCATGGCCGTCGAATTCATCGAGCACCTCAGGGGAGACCACACCTTTCCATCGGCGCAAGACCTTGCCGCCCAAATCGCGCGTGATGTCGATCGAGCCAAAGCCAGTCTTCGTCGTCATGCGGACGGAGTTGAACAGTCGTGACCAGTGGAACGACGAAGAGGCGCCCGCCGTTGTTAGATCAGGTCGTCCGGACGATTCAAGAACGACGGCTCTTCGCCGCGGGACAGCATTTGCTCGTAGCGGTGTCGGGCGGGCCCGATTCAATCGCGCTCTTGTCGTTGTTGGCGACGCTGGCGCGGCCCTGGCGGCTCACGCTGACAGTCGTGCATTTCAACTACGGACTGCGCGGCGGCGAATCCGACGGCGATGAGGCGTTTGTCTCCTCCTTCTGCCGCGGCCGGAACATTCCCCTGATCATCAGGCGGCCCGTCTTGGCCAAGCAACGGGGCGCCTCTTCGCTGCAGATGCTGGCGAGGTGGGCGCGATATGAAGCCATGAAATCGCTGGCGCATGAGATCCGGGCGGATCGAATCGTGACCGGCCATACCGCCAATGACCAGGCCGAAACCATGCTCATGTGGATGTTGCGCGGAGCGGGGCTCACCGGGCTGGCCGGCATGCCGTTCATCAGAGAACAGATCATCGTCCGCCCGTTGCTGCGGACGACGCGCGAAGACATTCTGGCCTACCTGAAGCAGGAAGGTCTGTCGTACCGTCAAGACAGCACGAATCTCATGCCGCTGTACCGCCGGAACCGCGTTCGACGAGATCTCTTGCCGGTGATGGAAGATATTACGCCCGGAATCGTGCGGCTCTTGGAGCGGCAGGCGGATGTGCTGCGCGCCGATGATGCTTACCTTGAACAGGTCGTTGAAGATGTGTACCGGTCGCTGGTCACGGTGGATGCCAGGGGAGATCAACGGTTCGAGCGTCAGGCGGTGGCTGCGCTTCCGGATGCGCTCAAGCGGCGTCTCGTCCGTCGCATGCTTAAAACCATCGACCGGGAATCTCGACCTCCAGGCCTGCGCGTGGTGGATAGTGTCCTGCGTTTTGTATCCGGTCGATCGAGAGGGACGCATGTCTCGCTTCGAGGGGCCGAGGTCGTGAGAGAACGGGAGCGCGTCGTCGTACGCCGAAGCGGCGTCGATATGGGCAGCGAGCGCCGGTCGCGCGGCGCCGTCCCTGAGTCCATACCGCTGTCCGTGCCCTCCACCGTGTATTGGCCTGGTACCGGCCAGGAAATTCATGTACAAGAGATGGCCATGCAGGAGGCGGGCCCGTGGCTCAAGCATCGCACGCGTGATTGCGTGGTATTCGATATGGCGCGTGTGTCGGCGCCGCTCGTGCTCAGGACCTGGCAGGCCGGCGACCGTATTCATCCCCGCGGCATGGGCGGAAAAAGCAAAAAGCTGCAGGATGTGTTCACCGATTTGAAGGTGAGCCGGGAGGACCGCATGCGGATCCCTCTCCTCGCTGCGCCGGAAGGAATTCTCTGGGTGGTGGGACGGCGGGAGGATGAGCGGTTTGTGGCGCGCAAGGGCACGTCGCGTTGTCTGGTCGCCACCGTGCACGCGCAACGTCGGATCTGAAGGAGCCCATAGGCATGGAGCGGATATTCGGACGACCGATTGTGACCCAGGAAGAGATGCGCGCGCGCATCAAGGAGCTCGGCAAGCAGATCGCCAACGACTATGCCGGCCGGGACCTGGTGCTCGTCGGCGTGTTGAAAGGCGCCTATGCGTTTTACGCGGACTTGGCGCGGGCGATTCGGATTCCGATGCGCGTGGATTTTCTCATTGTTACCAGCTACGGCAGTCAATCGAAGACGTCCGGAAAGGTCAAAGTGATTACAGAGTTGACCGAAGACATCAAGGGCAAGGATGTGCTGCTGGTCGAAGATATCGTGGATTCCGGTTTGACCGTCCAGTATCTGATCAAGACGCTTTCCAGGCAAAAACCAAAATCGGTCAAGGTGTGCACGCTCTTGAGCAAACCGGAGCGGCGGACGATCGACGTCACGCTCGAGTACGTCGGATTCAAGATCCCGAACCAATACGTCGTCGGATACGGGCTTGATTATCAACAAAAATATCGGAACCTTCCGTACCTGGCCGTTCTCGATGTAGAAGGGCAACAGGAATAAAGATCCGTGCCACGGTTGTCAGTCTGAAGAAGGCTGTGGTAACATCACTCAAGTTCGCGGATTTCTTGGCGAGTTGAGGAGACCTGCCACAAGGAGAACTGGATGAATTCCAGGGCAAAAAATCTGCTTTTCTGGGTTGTCGTCGGCCTCTTCATGATCCTGCTGTTCAATCTGTTCAGCGTGCCGACTCACGCGCCAGAAGAGGAAGTCATATTCAGCGATTTCATGGCGAAGCTCGATAAAGGAGATATCGAAAAAGTCATCATTAAGTCCAACCACGTGAGCGCCGTTCTTAAGGATAAAACCCGCATCCGGACCTTCACCGCCGAGTATCCCGACTTCGTGAAAGTGCTGCGCGAAAAGGGCGTGCAGATCGAAGCGAAACCGCCTGACGAGAGTCCCTGGTACATCACGTTCCTCGTCACCTGGGGACCGTTTGTCCTCTTTTTGGGACTGTGGTTCTTCTTGATGCGCCAGATGCAAATCGGCGGGAACAAAGCGCTGTCGTTCGGCAAGAGCCGGGCCCGCATGCTGACGGAAGAGCGGAAGAAAGTCACGTTCTCCGACGTGGCAGGCATTGATGAGGCGAAGGAAGAGGTTCTGGAGATCATTGAGTTTTTGAAGGACCCGCGCAAATTCCAGAAACTGGGCGGACGCATTCCGAAAGGCGTGCTGATCGTCGGGCCTCCGGGGACCGGCAAGACCCTGTTAGCCAAAGCGATCGCCGGCGAGGCGGGCGTGCCGTTCTTCAGCATCAGCGGTTCGGATTTCGTGGAAATGTTCGTCGGCGTCGGAGCGTCTCGCGTCCGCGACCTCTTCGAACAGGGAAAGAAACACGCGCCCTGCATCATTTTCATCGACGAAATCGACGCCGTAGGCCGTCTGCGCGGCGCCGGCTTGGGCGGCGGGCACGATGAGCGCGAACAAACTCTGAATCAGCTGCTTGTGGAAATGGACGGCTTTGACACGACCGAAGGCGTCATTTTAATCGCCGCCACCAACCGCCCTGATGTGTTGGACCCTGCGCTGCTGAGGCCGGGACGCTTCGATCGCCAGGTGGTCGTCAATCGGCCGGATCTCAGGGGGCGCTCTGAAATCCTCAAAGTCCACACCAAGAAAGTGCCCATTGCCTCGAATGTTGAACTTGAAAAGATCGCCCGAGGCACGCCGGGCTTTTCCGGTGCGGATCTGGAAAACCTCGTGAACGAAGCGGCGCTGTGGGCGGCCCGTCAGAACAAAAAGGAAGTGGAGGTCATCGACTTCGAGATGGCCAAAGACAAGGTGCTCATGGGCGCCG
>JBKPKC010000422.1:0-17463 GCA_046765595.1 Nitrospirota bacterium | reverse complement strand
GTTGTGAGTCGCGAGGGCATCGGCCCGGCCGGTTGACCGGGCCGATAATTGAAAAGCACGAGCGATGTTCAGTGGTTAGGCGGTCTTGATGTCTTTGTCCTGCTCGAAAATACGGATGGGGGGATGCTTCCCAAGGATGGCGTCTTCGGTGATGAACACTTCCTTGATCTGCTTCTGCGACGGCGCGTCATACATCACGTCCAGCATGACTTCTTCCAAAATCGCCCGCAGACCGCGGGCGCCGGTTTTTTGGGTGAACGCCTTGCGAGCGACCGCTCCCAGTGCTCCCTCGGTGAACTTGAGCTTGACCTTTTCGAACGACAGCAGCTTCTCATATTGTTTGGTGAGCGCATTTCTGGGCTCGGTCAAAATCTTGATCAGCGCCCGTTCGTCAAGTTCATCCAGTGTCGCGACGACGGGGAGGCGGCCGATAAACTCGGGAATCAGGCCGTATTTGAGGAAATCTTCAGGCTGCACCCGCTCGAACAATTCGCCGAGCCGCACGTCCGCCCGGCCGCGAATTTCCGCGCCGAAGCCCATCGCTTTACGGTTCAACCGCTGCTCGATGATCTGCTCCAGTCCGACGAACGCTCCGCCGCAGATAAACAAGATATTGTTCGTGTTGACCTGGATGAACTCCTGGTGCGGATGCTTGCGGCCGCCCTGAGGCGGCACATTGGCCACCGTGCCTTCGATGAGCTTGAGGAGCGCCTGTTGAACGCCTTCGCCGGACACGTCGCGGGTGATCGAAGGGCTGTCGCTCTTGCGGCTGATCTTGTCGATCTCGTCGATGTAGACGATGCCGCGCTCGGCTCGCTCGACGTCATAGTCAGACGCCTGCAGGAGCTTGAGGATGATGTTTTCCACGTCTTCGCCGACATAGCCGGCTTCGGTGAGCGTGGTCGCGTCCGCGAGCGTAAACGGGACATCAAGATACTTGGCCAGCGTCTGGGCGAGCAGCGTCTTTCCGGTGCCCGTCGGGCCCACCATGAGGATGTTGCCTTTTTGGAGTTCGACGTCGTCAACGTCCTTTTCCTTCGCCGAGATGCGTTTGTAGTGGTTGTGGACCGCTACGGATAGGATCTTCTTGGCTCGTTCCTGTCCCACGACATACTGGTCCAGGTGATGCTTGATGTCGGAGGGTTTCTTGAGCTTTGAAGAAATCTCTTCTTTGGCTTCTTCCCAATCTTCGGCAATGATGTCGTTGCACAAATTGACACATTCGTCGCAAATGTACACGGTAGGTCCCGCGATCAGTTTGCGGACCTCGTCGCGGCTTTTGCCGCAGAACGAGCAGCGAAGGTGTCGATCCATCTTTTCCTGCTTGGCCATGCGTCCTCCCGGTATTACTTGTCCTTGGCCCCGTCCTTTTCCGACGCCACCTTCAAGGATTTTGGCGCCCGCGTGATCACTTCGTCGATCAAGCCGTACCGCTTCGCTTCCTCGCCGGACATGAAGTAGTCCCGCTCGGTATCGAGTGCGATCTTTTCGATGGGCTGCCCTGTATGCTTCGCCATGATTTCATTCAGCCGTTCGCGAATCTTGAGAATTTCCCTCGCATGAATGTCGATCTCGGTGGCCTGTCCTGAAAATCCGCCGAGCGGCTGATGGATCATCACGCGTGCGTTGGGAAGGGCAAACCGCTTGCCCTTGGTTCCCGCCGTGAGCAGCAGCGCCCCCATGCTGGCGGCCTGCCCCAGGCAGATCGTATTGATGGGCGGCTTCACGTACTGCATCGTGTCATAGATGCCGAGTCCGGCCGTGACGCTGCCGCCGGGAGAATTGACGTACAGATTGATGTCTTTCTCGGGATCCTCGGCCTCCAGAAACAAGAGCTGTGCGATGATCAAGTTGGCGAAGATATCGTCGATCGGCGCTCCTAAGAAAATAATGCGGTCTTTGAGGAGCCGGGAATAGATGTCATAGGCTCGTTCGCCTCGATTGGTTTGCTCGACCACGATGGGAACTAACATGCAGGTTCTTCCTTTCCGAAGTGACGCGGGCGTTCCAACTGAACGCTACTTCTGAATCACCGCGTTGCGATAGACGAAATCCAGGGACTTCTCGGCCAAGATCCGCGCCCGTAGCTCTTCAATCGAATCCTGACCGCCCGCTTGGATCATTTTCACGAGTTCCGCCTGCCCGATCCTCAGTTCGGACGATAAGCGTCGAACCTCGTTGTCGAGGTCTTCCTGTGTCACGGTGAGGTGCTCTTTTTCGGCGACGGCCTCTAGAATCAAGCCGACTTTGACGCGCCGCGCCGCCTCCTCGCGGTTGTCCTGACGGAGCTTCGCAAGATCCGAAGTTTCGAGCGGCGAGGCACCTTCGGCAGCCCCTCGACGTTGGCGCTGCTGGACATGCTGGCGAATAATGGCTTCCAATTCGCGCTCGACCAATGTCTCGGGGAGATCGAAGTGGTGCGTTTCCAAAAGGCGCTTCACAATTGTGTCCTTGTACCCGTCCTCCACTTCACGCTTCAGTGCCTTTTCCATTTCCGTCCGCAACCTGTCTTGTAACTCGGCCAAAGACGCGTAGGATCCGCAATCCTTGGCGAATTCATCGTCCAAGGCCGGCAGGGTCTTAATCTTGACGGCGTTGATCGTGACGTTAAAGGTGACGGTCTTGCCGGCGACGCGGGCGTCGGGATGATTCGCCGGATAGGGCTGCGGAATTTCAACCGTGTCCCCTTCGGCTTTTCCAACGACATGCTGGTCGATCTCGAGTCCCAGGACCGGAGCCTTCGAGCCGACCTTGTGGAGATGGCCGGTCTTCTTACTGCCCTCCAGCGACTGTCCCTCGAGAAATCCTTCCACGGACAGGATCACAAAATCCCCTTCCGAGGCCTTGTGACCGGGAGGCGGCGCCTCCAGCCTCGCATGTTGCTCGCGCAGCACATTCATGCCTTTGGTCAGCTGCTCGTCGGTGACCGTGCGCGTATCAGGTTTCAATGAAATCGGATTCGGCGCTTTATAGTCCCGCAGCTCGATGTTGGGCTTGATCTCAACCGTGGCGGTGAAGGTGAACGGGGCGTCGCGCTTGATTTTTACCCGCTCGAGCGGCGGAATTTCGACCAGCACCGGTGAGATGCCGGCTTGGCGGACGGCCTTGTCGTAGTAGTCGGGGACGAGGCTCCGCAGCACATCCTCTTCCACCGCCTTGGCATAGCGCTGCTCCAGCAACGCCTGCGGCGCTTTGCCCGGTCGAAAGCCGGGGACGCGGACCTGCCGGTTCAGTTCCTTGTAGGCCTGTACGAAGCGCTGGGCAACCTCTTCGACCGGCACCTCGATCTTGAGAGCCCGCTTCATCGGCCCGAGCTCAGTCACTTCCATCTTCATCTGTTGCGTGATGTCCTTTTGCGTTCCCGGCACAGCTCGAAGCCCACTGCCGGATCCAGGTGTGGTGCGAGAGGGGGGACTTGAACCCCCACGGTTGCCCACGAGATCCTAAGTCTCGCGCGTCTGCCAGTTCCGCCACTCTCGCACGGTGGGGAGCGCTGGAACGGGGTCCAGTCGAGTCAGCAAACAAGCGCAACTATACGGCGATGCTGCTATTTTGTACAGTTGGACGCGTCCAACTGTCAACCCATACTCCCGCGGGGAAGGCGGCAGATCGAGGACGAGGAGCACGGACAAAATTCGTCGCCACAGCGGAGTCGTCAAGGCATTGAAATGTAGCCACCTATATACCCGGCCGGTATAATGAAGTGCATCATATCGTCGTTCTCGTGCCAATGCCACGGTAGGGAGGTGCACCATGCGTACGGGCTTCCTGCTCATAATTCTGGCGTTGATCTTCTTGGTGGCCTATTTCTCGCCTGTCGAAGCCTATCGAGACTACTTAACCGTCGAACAAAAAACCCAGCTGGAGAAAATTCAGACGGTCCTCGTCGAGGCGATCGCGTTGACTGACAAAGGCACCGTGGATGCGGGCCCGATTGCGGACGTCGCCTCCCGTCGGCTGGCTGAATTGGGATATACCGTCGTTCGGGAGGCCGCGAAGCCGCACGACGCCACGTTTAAGCTCAAATGCGAGCAACGGAAAACCTGGGAAGGGACCACGGCGGCCGGCGGGGATGCCGATCTTCCCGATGCGCCGTCACGTCTTTGGAAAGGGCCCGCCTGCCAGCTCAGCTATCTGCTCGGAGAGACTAAGATCAAGTGGCAGAAAGAAGTGCGCACGGATTTCGAGGATGCCGCCGCAACGGCCATGTCGGCCAATGCGGGCGACCCGGGCGTCTATGCCATGACGAAGTTGCGCGAGAAACTCGAACAGTATGATTTCCCCGTCCTGCTGGCCGCCGAATGGGGGCATCCCGACCGGTTGTTGAAATTGTTGGATGCTAAGGACACACCTCAAGTGAGGAAGATCAAAATCATTTCGCTCTTGGGAGAGATGCAGGCGGACGAAGCCCTGCCGACCCTGAAGGCCGCGCTCAAAGACAAAAATCTTTCGAAAGAAGCGGCCGTGGCGCTGGGCAGCATGGGAAAGGAGGGCATCCCTCTGCTGGTCGATATGTTGAAGCATTCAAAACAGCC
Source organism: Nitrospirota bacterium (assembly GCA_046765595.1). GTDB lineage: Bacteria > Nitrospirota > Nitrospiria > Nitrospirales > Nitrospiraceae > Nitrospira_C. The sequence continues at coordinate 12,928 of JBKPKC010000422.1, read as the reverse complement.
GGAACTCCAGGCTGCCGCGGCAAAGGGCTTGGGAGACTTGGGAAACACTCACAACGACTCGTCAGTCGTGCCTCCGTTGCTGGAGATGTTGGATGCGCCGGGGGTCGACATCACCGTGCAAACTGAGGTCGCGTGGGCCCTGGGCCGAGTCCCTGACCGGCGATCGGTCCAGCCGTTGTTCGATCTCGACAAGAAGCTCCAGAAAATCCGCAACGATCCTCCCGATCCCAAGATCAAGAAGCTGAAAGAAGCGGTGTTCTGGTCGATCAAACAAGTCTATACGGAAGATCAGTACAGCTAGACGCGTAGACTGCCTACAGCGCTCACCTCCATGCCGCCTTCACGGCCGGTGTTTGGCCCCCTCAAGCCGCGCCGGCAGCCGTTCACATCCGAAGGAATGCATGCGGGGTCCGACGGTCATGCTTGAGACAGGGACCAAGACTATGAAATCATGTTCCCGGCGAACGGCCCTGAAAGCTTCACCTAAGAGGAGATGCGCATCATGCACATGTCACGCAGGCGCTTCTTGCAGTGGACCGTAATCACCGGCGGCACCTTGGCGCTGGGAGGCCTGACCGGCCGCGGCATACCGGTCGAGTTCGGGATTCGGACGGCCCGTGCCGGCGAACCGATCAAAATCGGCATCGTGGACCCGCTGTCCAGCCCCTATAAGACTTCTTCGATTCACGACGTTCATGGCGCCAACGTCGCAGTGGATCTCTTCAATAAGAAAGGCGGTGTGCTGGGACGTCCGGTGACCATTCTCGAGGCCGATGACGCGTCCAATCCGGACCAGGCCGTCAAAGCCGCCACAAAGTTCATCAAGGAAGACCGGGTCGATGCTCTTATGGGAACCTTCAACGGCGACTGCGCTCTGGCTGTGAGTGCGCTGGCGGCGAATGAAAACAAGCTCTTCATGGTCACGGGTGCTCACATTCCGGAGCTGAGCGGCGCCGCGTGCAATAGGCAGACATTCGTCTTCATGCCCAATGCTCCCATGCTGGCCCAGGCGGTGGCGCCTCACCTTGCCAAGGCCTATGGGACACGCTGGTACATGATTACGGCGTCCACGATCGATGGAAAATCCTGTGCTCAGGCACTCGTTGACGCGGCGCAAGCCCACAAGGCTGATATCGTCGGAGAGACCGTGACTGCCTTCGGGGCCACGGATTTCACGCCGGCGTTCGCTGCCGCCAAAACGAAGGAGCCGACCGCCGTCATCTTGAATCTGTACGGCTGGGATCTTGTCAACGCACTCAAAACCTACGCGAAGCTCGATCTGGCCAAGGAGAAGATCGGCGTCGGCGGCTTGATCGGCGGTGAACAGATCGGTCGCCCGCTTGGCTACGCCAATAACGCCGGGATCTGGGGATTGATCTGGGATCCCAAGATCAATACGGAAAGCTCCAGGCGTTTCATCCAAGGGGTCATCGATAAATACAATCACACGCCCACCTCCCGCTGTTATCTTGGCTACGCCGCGATGACGCAAATCCTGGAAGCCATGCAGCGAGCCGGGAGCACCGAGACCGCCGCATTGATCAAGGCGCTTGAGGGACACGAGTTCGACGGCTTGAAAGAAGGCCGATCGGTGTTCCGGGCCTCAGACCACCAACACGTCCAGGATGTGCTCGTCGGCGAGGCCTATGGGAAGGAACTGGGGCTGGGGCACTACAAGATTCTCAGGACCGTGGAAGGCCCGGCTAACGCCGGCGGCGCCGATCAACAGCTCTGCGCGCACTGAAAGCGGCCGGGGCGCCCGCGCCCCGGCCATGTCCGATCGGTTACTTCGTCACCCGCACTTCGACCCTCCGGTTTTTCGCCCGTCCGGCATCGGTCGTGTTCGGCATGACCGGCCGCGAATCGGCGTAGCCATGCGTAGTCACGGCGCTCAATCCGCCTTCGCCCAAGGCGAGGGCCGCATTGGCGGCGCGCGCTTCCGACAATTCCTTGTTCGAGGGGAATTCTCTCTTGAGCTCGCTTCGAATCGGCCGATTGTCGGTGTGGCCGTCGACGCTGACTTTATATTCCGGGAAATCTTTCAAGATTGCCCCGACTTGCCTCAGCGCATCCGCGCCGGTGGATTTCAATTGATCTTCACCCGACCCGAAGAGATACCCTGATGCCAGATTGATGAGGAGGCGCTCGTTGTTCAAGTCGACCATGATGGTGCCCTTCTCGATTTGCGGTCTGAGCGCGCGGATGACACCTCGTTCAGCTTCCTTGAGTTTGGCCATCTCTGAGGAGAGATCTCCCCGAAGACCGGCCATTTGCCGATCTCGGTCGGCGAGTTGTTTCTCCAATTCGGCTGTCCTTTGTTGCGCAGCTGTCAAATCCCCAGCCAACTTGTCCTTGTCGGCAGCAGCGGCGGTCAGTGACGCGAGTTGAGATTCCATCTCCGAGTTGCGTTTCTTGGCCTGTTCGAGTTCCGCAGCGAGCTTGCCCGTGTCGCCGACACCTGCGTGAAGCGCCGCCACCGAGGCTTGTGCTGCGGCGAGCTCGGCGGCCAGGCGGTCCTTGTCGGCCAGGCTGGTCCGGGACTCGGACAATTGGCGTTCGAGATCGCTGGCGCGTGCGTTCGCCCGGTCCAGATCCGTCTGGGCACCGGACAACTGACTGGACAAACGCGCCGTATCCTCCCCTCCCTTGGAGCGCAACGAAGCCAGTTCTCGGTCGCGATCCGCCAACTGATCCTCCAATGAGCGGCTGCGCGCCGACAGGGCCTCGCTGTCCTTTCGGGCGGCGGCCAACTCATCGGTCAGCCGTTGCCGCTCTCTTTCCAGCGCAGCAATGCGGGCTTCTGTTTCCTTTTCCGCGGCGAACCGGTCGCGCGTGCGATATTCGTAGCCTCCGTCGCAACAGACCGCGTCCTTCAACGTCGGAATTTTTTGACCGCTGCAGCCGGCAGCCGTGCTGACAGCGATCACTGCGAGCACCATTCGAGTCATACGCGTCGACATACGTACTCCTTGCCGTGTTGATAAAAATGACCCACCCGAATTCAGACGGAAGATGTGCAATGCGCGCACTTGGTCGCCTTGAGCGGAATCGTCGACAGGCACAACGGACAGTCTTTGGTGGTCGGAGCCGCGGGGGCGGCCGGCTTCTTCAACCGGTTCACTTGCTTCACGATCATGAAGATCACGAACGCGATGATGATGAAATCCAGCACCGTCTGCAGGAACACTCCGTAGTTGACGGTGGGCGCCCCGGCCGCCTTGGCCGCGGCGAGCGATGGCTGCGGAGTTCCTGAAAGGTTCAAAAACAGGCTGGAAAAATCGACCTTGCCCAAGACCAGGCCGAGCGGCGGCATCAGCACGTCGCTGACGAGCGATGTCACGATTTTGCCGAAGGCACCCCCGATAATCACCCCGATGGCCATGTCCAAAACGTTGCCCTTCATGGCGAACTCTTTGAACTCTTTCAACATACGTCCTCCTTTCAGCGGAAGGGTGAAGACGCTTAGCTTAGCGTTTCCTCGTGGTATCGAAGGCATACCCCAGGGTGATGAGATAGAGATTGTCCGTGTCGCCGGTGCCCGGCGCCGGACGGGTGTTGTAGCGCGTGGTGATCTGAAAACTGCTGATGAACCCTTGCCAGAGTTTAAACCGGACGCCGTTGTCCATGGTCAGATACACGTCGGAGGTGTTCTGAATGGATGGGAACAATTCGCTGAAGTGGTAGATCGTAATGCGGTCTTCGAACAACGGCCAGTTCAATTTGACCGAAATGCGTCCGCGAATGCTCGACCGGTCTGGCGAGACGCTGAAGTCTTCGTTGAAGTAGGCGAGACCGATTTCCGTATAGAGCGTCATATCCTTCGCAATCCCCGAGTAGTCGTCACGGTCGATCCACTGGTAGCCGGGACCGCTGGCGAGCGCCGTTCTCAATTTGAGATCCTGGAACGTGTCGTTTTCGAAGTAGGCGGACGCAAACCAGAAAAACTTCTTTGTGATAAAGAAGTCGAGCTTGATGGTCCCCCGTGCGTTCCTCGTGATGAGCGACCCTTTATCGTCGCCGTACACGTAACGAACGTTCATCGTGAGCCGAAGCTGCTCGCTCCGAGCGACCAACTCGCCGAGGAGACTGGCGTTGCGCAAATGGCTGTTGCCCGTTGTTTGCGAATAGCCGCCCGTGAGGTTTCCGACGTAGATAACCGCCGGCTGGACCAAGGGATTGACGGATTTGACGTCGGTCATCGGGATTTCCATCGTGCCCTTAAGGGGCTCCGCGTGAATGATGAGTACTCCATCCGGTCCCTCGCTTGCAGTCCCATTGAGGATGGTGCCCTCTTTCAAGTGAAAGGGAATCGGATGGGTGACGGTCAGCTTGGCCACGCTGTCCCATTTGAGTTTAATCAGATTGTCGGGATTGGCAGCATTTTTTAGGAGGAGAATCCCGCCGTCCATTTCGAGCACTTCGCCGTAGATGACGCTTCCGTCTTTCAACGTCACGGTATCGATCGGCGCCGGCGCGGCTGGCGTTTCCTCCGCTGCATGAGCGGCAACACCCGTCATGAGCGTACAAATCAGGAGCAGGATCCAGCAACGCGTCCGCATCGACATCCTCCCTTGCACCAGGCCGCCCGCGCTGTTCCGAGCAATTGATCACAGCCTGCAGCCAAAAATCGCTTAGTTGTATAACCGAATGCCGGAAGGTTGGCAATCGTGATGGTTCTGTGACGGGGAGGTCGTGCAGGCTTGGAGGCGGAAACATACACCGGCGTGCGGAAGATGCGAACGATCTAGCGGCCGAGCAATCCTTTCAGTAATTCCTCGCCCTCCTTCTTAAGATCGGATGGCTTGCTCTTGCCTTGCAGGATGTCTTCGACCGCAGTTTTTGCCTTCTCCTGTACTTGTTCTTGGACCTTGCCTGTGAAGGCTTTTGTATCCAGGCCGTACGACGGATTCTGCAGCGTCCCCGTGATGAGCAGGGGTAAACGAAGACGTCCCTCTTTCATCGCCACCTTTGCCACTGGTGACGAGCCGGCAATCTTTTGGCTCAATCCCTGAGCGAGGTTCAGATTCAGGGCAAGATGAACCTTCTGATCGAAGCCGACGGTGCCCCCGCCCGTGGCTTGAAAATCGTGACTGTCCGCCAGCAATTTTTGCAACGTGAGGACGCCTTGTCTGATCATGAAATCGGTCTCGAGCGTCGAAAATGCGGTGGCTTTTACCTGATCGAGAGAGACGCCCGCCACCTTCAGGAGCGCAAGCGCTTCCCCCGTCAGATTGGCTCCGTCGATCTTGCCGTCTTTGATTTCCACATGTCCGGGGCCCTCCAAGGCCTTTGTCAGGTCAGGCAACGAAAAGCCCCGGCCCGCGACCGCAATGTCCGCGGCCGCAGTGCCGCTCATCGAAAGCTTGCTGTCGGGAGCCAGCGCCTCAAGCGCCGGCTTGAGTTGAAGGCCTCGGATCAGGACATGGCTGTTGAATGGCGGTGACGACGCGCCGAGCGACATTCCGCCTTCGGCTTTCGTCTCCCCGTTGAACAGCAGGAACGAGAGGTTGGAGAGCCGCGCGTCTTGTCCTTTGAGATCGCCGTTCACTTCGAGATTCTTCAGTTCGACCGGCTTCTTGAGACCTGTGTCGATGGGAAGGTCGGCCGTGTTGACCGACGCCGAGGTCATTGTGACCTTGGCGTGTCCGGCCAGCATTGTTCCTTTGACATCCACCGCCGACCCGCCCGTTTGGATCTTCAGGCCGAGGTCGGTGACATCCGCCAGTTCCGTGGCCGGGACTCCCTGTTTGAGAGGATATGGAGCGTGGGCAACGATGCGCAGGTCTTTGATCTCCACCGGTTTGGTCAACGGTAGCTGTACGGGCAGATCGGCGGAGTTGATCGATGGAGCGGAAACGGTCGCATCCAGCTTCCCCCCGAGCAGCGCTCCCTTTACTGCAACGGCGGTTCTGCCGATATTCACCATGAAGTCGTACTGCTGAAGCTCGAGGGTTTGAGCCAACGGTCCAAACCGGCCGTCCAGCGAGACGGGAATCTTGTACGGATGGACCATCGCCTCGAGATGCAGCGCGGGCGTGTCGCCGAGATGGACGCCTGTGAGCGTTACGGCGAGATCCTGAATCTGGTAATCCTGTTTCGAGGCGCTTCCGAGGTCACGGTAAATGAGTGTTCCTCCTTCGATCGTGAGGCGGTCGACGGCCAGCAATGCAAGCGCCCGCAGCGGATCCCCCTGTTGCTGTTCCGGTTTGGCCGGCCCGGGGGTGGCCGCTGTTTTCGGACCGAGCGTTGACAGGTTAGTGACGCCATCCTTGTTCTTGATGACAGTGATCAGCGGATTCCGCAACGTGACCTCTTCGATCTCCACTTTTTTACTCAAGAGCGGCAGCAGCTTGACGCCGACGTCGAGCGACGTCAGGGAGGCGAAGGGACCGGCGCTGAACGACGGATCGTCCACGACGGTAAATCCGACCACCCGGGCGCCAATACGCGGCCACACCGTGAGTCTGATGCCCTGCAACTCGACCTTCCGGTTGAGGGCTTCCTCGACGAGAGGCTTGTATTGATCTTGGTAAGCGGCAAGATCGACGAGAAATGGAAGCGAGAGAAGACCGACGGCGAGGACGATGATGAGGATGAAGATTCCGATAACAATTTTCATGGCGATCGCTTCGCGCAGTATAAGAAAGCGCGGCGGAGCGGTCAAACCCGCCTTGCCGCTCATAGGAGCGCATGCTAAGATTCGGCCTTCGACAGTCGCGGAGAGGTGCGAGAGTGGACGAATCGACATGCTTGGAAAGCATGCGTCTCGGCAACGGGACCGTGGGTTCGAATCCCACCCTCTCCGCCATACCGCACTTCGTGTGATCCGCGCGCTGTTTACCGTTGTATCGTAATTGTTGCGGGCGGATAGACACTCAAGTGTGGTTTCAGTCGTGATAAGCTTGCTCGCCCCGGAGCCGTATGACTATGTTTTTGGCGACCGGATAACACTTCATGTGACGATCAAGCCTTGGGTAGCGAGCGTGTGCGACGGCATAGAACCCTGAGGGTCGTTCGCCCGAGAAGAGCTATCAAGAATAGGGGCTGGGCCCTGTGCAACAGAACCCTGTGAACCCCGCCAGGTCCGGAAGGAAGCAACGGTAAGCAGTTAGTTTTGGGTGCCGCAGGATCACCTGGCCCCGCTGTTCAGGATGTTGAAACAGGCTCCCAACATCGTTCACGGTCCTTCGCTCTCCTCGACGTACTGGTAAAGTGTAAGCCTCGGGTCTCAGTCCCTGCGATGCGCGCTGGGTGGCGGGTGAACATCGGGGCATAGCCTCACATAGGAATGAAGAAGAATATGGACTATCAGGTTTCTGCCAGAAAATACCGGCCGGGAACGTTCGACGATGTGATCGGCCAACCTCACGTCGTCCAGACGCTGGTCAACGCCGTCTCGACCAAACGAATCGCGCAGGCCTATCTGTTCTCAGGAACGCGGGGCGTCGGGAAAACGACCGTAGCCCGTATCCTGGCAAAGGCGCTGAACTGTGAGCAGGGTCCGACCGGCACACCCTGTGGGACTTGCCTGAATTGCACCGAGATTGCGCAAGGTCGCTCGGTGGATGTGATCGAGATCGACGGCGCATCGAATACGAGTGTCGACGATGTCCGCGAGATCCGTGAAAACGTCAAGTTCACACCGTTTAAAGGCGCCTATCGCGTCTATATCATCGACGAAGTCCATATGCTGTCGAATTCGGCGTTCAACGCGTTGTTGAAGACGCTTGAAGAGCCGCCCTCGCACGTCGTATTTATTTTCGCGACCACGGAAATCCACAAAATTCCCGCGACCATTCTGTCTCGGTGCCAGCATTACAATTTCCGGCGGATCGCGAAGACGGAAGTCATCGCGCGGCTGCGTCATGTGGCCGAGCAGGACGGCATCGCGATCGAAGACCGAAGCCTCGCCGCGTTGGCCAGGGCCAGCGAAGGCAGTATGCGGGACGGGCTGAGTTTGCTCGACCAGGCGGTGGCCTTTGGCGGCAAGTCGATCGTCCATGCCGACCTGGAGGCTCTCCTGGGGGCGGTCCCTCAGGAATTGCTGCGGTCACTGATCCGTGCCGTGATCTCGCAGGACAGTGCGGCCGGCCTGCGAACGCTCGCTCAATTAATTGAAGGAGGGCATGAGTTGCGGGCCTATTGTGCCGATGTGGTCGAATACCTGCGCAATCTGTTGGTCGTCTCTGTCACTCCGCAACAAGAATGGTCGATGCTGATGGAAGCCTCTCCCGATGACCTGGCTCAACTTGAGGCCGACAAGGCTTCGTTCGCACCGGAGCAGATCCAACAATTGTTTGCGCTGTTCACTCAGGCCGAAGATGCGCTCCGATTGAGCGCGCATCCGCGGTTCGTCCTGGAAATGGCGGCGGTCAAGGCCACTCGTCTGCTGCGCCAGGAAGCATTTACAACCGAGCAGCCGGCCCGTGCGGCGTCTTCCGGACGTCCGCCTCAACCGGCGCCTGTCCAAGCTGAGAAGCCGGCGCTCGCGCGCCCCGCCGGTGCTCCGGTGCCGCCGCGCGCTGCTCCACCATCTGGAAAGGCATTGACCTCCGTCGCCCCTCCCGCCCAGCCGCCTTTGCCCAAACCGGCGGCTGCAGTCGCACATCCGACGACGTCGATTCGAACGCAGGCCGTCACGCTGAATTGGGAACGGTTTCAAGAAGAGGTGGGACAGAGCTTCCCCAACATCGCGCCGTTTCTCGAAATGGGACGCCTCGTCGGGATTGAAGCCAACGTGGTGACGATCGGTTTCACGAAGCAGGCGACCGTCGCGCGGGGGATGTTGGAGAAGGCCGACAACGTTCAGGCGTTGAGTGCGTTGTGCGAACGGCTGAGCGGGCAGCCGGTCCGGCTTCGCGTGGTCGAGCTGACGGAAGCGGATCCACCCGGTCCCACGATGGCGCAAATCAGGGCGGCCAAGGAACAGGAGCAGAAGGTCGTGCTTTTCGAGCGGGCGAAGGCTCATCCCGTCGTCAAAGAGGCCCTCGAAATATTTGGAGCGGAACTGGCCGATGTCAGAGCGGTCGGGAACCGCCAAGAGGTGCAGGAATGAAAAATCCGTTGGGCAACATGGCCAACCTCATGAAGCAGGCGCAAGCCATGCAAGCGCAAATGGCGAAACTCCAGGAAGAGGCGGCCACCAAAACCGTGACCGGAACCGCGGGCGGCGGCATGGTCACCGTCACAGCGAATGGCGGCCTGGAAATCGTGAGCGTCGTCATCAACCCGGAGGCCGCCAAAGGCGGCGACGTCGACATGCTGCAAGATCTTGTCCTCGCAGCGACGAACGACGCCTTGAAGAAGGCCCGTCAGATGGTCGCCGACCAAATGAAATCGGTCACCGGCGGCATGAACATCCCGGGCCTATTTTAAGCCGCATCCGATGGCTGTCGACCAACAGGGCTTACTCGCTCGCCTGGTCCGTGAGTTGGTCCGTCTGCCCGGTATCGGGCAAAAGACGGCGCAGCGCCTTGCCTTTCATGTGTTGAAGGCCGAACGCGACGAGGCCTTGCGGTTGGCAGACGCCATCCGCGCCGTGAAAGACGGCCTTTCCTTCTGCCGCCAATGCCGGAATATCGCCGAAGGCGAACTATGCGAATATTGTCTGGATCCGAAGCGGGACCAGACCAGAATTCTGGTCGTCGAAGAGCCCAGCACGCTTTATGCCGTCGAACGGGCCGGGGCCTACCGGGGACTGTATCATGTCTTGCTCGGTGCGTTGTCTCCGCTCGACGGCGTAGGACCATCGGACATTCGAGCTGAAGAACTCGTCGACCGTGTCAAGCTCGGCGGCATCCAAGAAGTGATTCTGGCGACGAATCCCACGATCGAGGGAGAAGCCACTGCAATCTATCTGACCAATCAGTTGAAGCCGCTCGGCGTTCGGGTCTCGCGCATCGCGTACGGCATTCCGGTGGGAATGGACATCGAGTATGCCGATGAGGTCACGCTCTTGAAGTCCATCGAAGGGCGGCGCGATCTCTAGCGTAGATTTCTCCCCTTTTCCATTGACCGCCTTTCAGACCCCCTGCTATATTTTCACGTTCATTTTTTACCACTGGTGACGAATGAAAACACGGAACTCACCAAAGCGGACGGCGCGCCGGAGGGCGGTCGCGGCGAAACGATCCCGGAAGCCGGCAACCCAGGGCGGCAAGTACGGCGCAATCAGGCGGGACTTGGAAAAGCAGCGACAAGCCATCCTCGATGAGGCGGGCGAAGGACTCACCAAGCGCGAACGGCCGGAGGCGTTTCCAGACGTGAGTGACCAGGCTTCTGCGGAAGTGGATCAGAATTTTTCTATGCGAATCAAGGAACGGGAACAGAAGCTGCTGAAGAAAATCGATGAGGCACTGGACCGGTTGAACAAGAACGTGTACGGCATCTGTGAACGCTGTGAAGAAGAAATTCCTTACCCCCGTCTGAAGGCCCGCCCCGTGACCACCCTCTGCATCGAGTGCAAGACGCTCCAGGAACAGGAAGAAAAGATCCGCCGCTAAGCTTATTTCGGCGGCTTCAGTTTTTTGACCCGTTGCTGAACCAGCGCAATGCGGTCTGCTTCTTCAGGTATGCCTTCCACAAGAGCGAGGTAAGTTTCATATTCCGAAAGCGCGCGTTTGGGATTGGTGGGTTCGAGCGCCTCCGCCAAATTGAAGCGGGCAGTGGCGAAATTAGGTCGAAGGCTCACGGCCTTTTCAAACGAGGCCAAGGCTCCCGCCTTGTCGCCCAATTTGACCTGTGTCGAGCCCAGACTGTTGAGAATCTCCGGGGTATTCGGTCTGATCGCCAGCGATCGAAGCAGTTGCGTCTTCGCCTGTTCATACTGACCGAGTCCGTACAAGGACTGCCCGAGCTTGTGGTGCGCTTCCGCGAGCCACACCTTATTGGCAAATCCGCTCTCGATCGACTTGCGATACGCATCAGCTGCGATCTCATAGTGCTGCGCCCCGCAATAGGAGAGCTGCGCCGTTTGGCCCCGTGCGAACTGTTGCAGCGAAGCGAAGGGCTCTTTGTCCTCGCCGCCTTGACTGTCCACCTGCTGTCCGGCCTGGCTTCCGCTGGGCCGGCGGAGACGGTCTAAGAACTCACGCCGATACGGGGAAAACAGCTTCACATACGGATCGATGGTGAACGACGCTTGCAGCAACGTCGGATGTTCATGCGCGCTGATGACGAGATATTGCGTCGTGGATTTTTCATCCCCGGTTTCATAGAGCGAACTCGAATCCATATTCGATTTGCCGGCGAAATTGGCCACGGTCAGATAAAACTCCAACGTCGGCTTCAGCAGCGTCAAGGTGTGACGGAGCACGGAATACGGTGCCAAGTCGAGGCCGGCAGAAAACGTGAACAGGGATCCGACGAGCGTTCCATCTTCATCGAAAAAATAGGACTCATCGCCATGCGACTGGCTGTGCTCAGGCGGGATCGTCAATTCTTGGCCCGTTCCCCATGCCTTCGCGGTGAGCTGAGGATGTGCTTGAAGAAACGCGCTTTTCTGCGCACAGAGGGTTCCGGGTTTGAGCAGGATCAAGTCTGTCTCCGATGGCGGGAGCATCTGTTGCCGTGGATTCGGGGTTTCGCAGCCCGTCGGCAGAAGCAAGATTGCGGCAAGGAATGCGCTTCGCACGGACGTAAGCGCTCGATCTCGATGTGCAGCCATCATGTGGATGAGGAGCAGAATACCGAAAGACGAAGGGTGTTTGCCAGGCCTGATGCAACAACGCCCGCGTTCGTGGAACGAACGCGGGCGTGTCGAAAGATCAATTGTCGAGCGGTTAATAGCGCGAAGAATGCCGGCGCTGGCTGTCCAGCATCGCGTCCTCGCTGGTATAGCCGAAGAGATAGGGCATGCTGCCGGCAAGCGAGTACACGGGACGGTTGAAGCCGTAGTCGAGCCCCTGTCCGACCGGATGCAGGAGAAAGCCGAGCCAACGGAAAGGATTGTCGTACAAGGGGGAGCCCGCCGAGGCGTCGGTATACACGAGGGCCGTGCTATCCATCACACTATAGATACTGGCCGGCGCCACATAGCCGATATCCGTATCAGCCGCCTGTTGATGGCTTGCACAGCCAATCAGTCCCGCGATCATAAAGAATCCCACCGCGATCAGTGTCCTTTTCATACCTCTACCTCGCGTCCTCAATCGGATGCCGATGAAAGATCACGTTGACTGAGGAAAGTGTAGCCGAGGTTCTCTGTTCTGTCCAGAAAACGGCAGATTTGCGTGGGGGGGCGGGGTTAAACCGGTAAAGACCGGAATGTCCAGGTAAATTCAAGAGGATGGTGGGCGAAAACAGGTATCGAACCCATGGCCTCGAGGTTCTCGCACTGTTGAATGACTTTAGAGAGACAGGGACTAAGGCACCGCAGATCCAGCGGCTCGTGCCGAGATTTTTATCAATGGCGTGACAGGCTGTTAAAAATCTTGAAGTCCTAGGTGCAGGGGCGCATAGTAGTACTACACATTCCCACACACACCTGTCCGCGGCCTCCTGGAAGGCCCGACCGCCGACATCTTGTGAAAAGGCGCTCGTCAATGAAGGCGCTCGTCAATGTCCGACCCCCTTAAAGGCAGATCGATTCGTGTACTCGTGGTGGATGACCATGCCATGGTGCGGCAGGGATTGCGCTGTACCTTGGAAACCTATCCCGGCATCGAAGTGGTTGGTGAGGCGAGTGATGGTGATGAGGTTCTTGCGAGTATAGAAAAGGTTCAGCCGACCGTCGTCGTGATGGACATCGTCATGCCGAAGATGGACGGGATCGCAGCCACTCGGCTCATCAAGGCCCAGTACCCGCAGATTGCCGTCATCGGACTCACGCGCGAGTTGAAAGACTATACGTCCTATTCCATGAAAAAAGCGGGGGCTTACGAAGTTTTGGATAAAAAGAACGCTGTGGTTGAATTGTATGATGCGATAC
>JBKPKC010000421.1:0-6005 GCA_046765595.1 Nitrospirota bacterium | reverse complement strand
TTCTTGGATGCTTTGTTCCAGTTCTTTCATTTCTTGGTCGTCGGCCTTGATAATCTTCTGCCTCGTGGCCTGATAGGCTTTGAGTTCGTCCAGCGCCCGTTTGCCGGCTTTCGACCGCTCGATGACCTGCTGCTGGTCCATCACGGCGACTTTTAGAGGCTCCGCCGCGAGCGCGTTGCTCGCCAGGAGCCCGGCGCTTACTACCGCCAGACAGACGCCGAAATACCTGTTCATGGATAGCCTCCTTCTCCCGCCGGTCAATCTATACGTCCGATACGTCTTCCGGCCGATGTCTCCGCCACTGTTCACGGATACTCCTTGTTGAATTCCTCGATGACCTGGGTGGTGATGTCCAATTCTTCCGCGCTATAGATGGCCGGACCGCCTTTGCCCTTGTCGATGACGACTTGCAATCCATTGCGTTTCGCGACCTTGGCCGCGACGGCCTCCACTTTATCACGGAACGCTTCGAGGACATCCTTTTGTTTTTCCTGCACTTCACGATTCAGTTCACCCGCCTTCTGCTGATACTCCGCCATGCGCCGTCTGAACACCTGCTCGCGTTCGCTCTTGGCGGCCGGGCTGAGGACGCTGGCCTGCTTGATGAAATCCTCCTCCATGCGGCGCAGCTCTTTTTCTTCCATTTCGATCAGCGCCTGCCGGTTCTTCGAGAAGGCCGTGAGCGAGTCCTTCGCTTTTTTGCCGGCAATGGAATCGTTCAGCACACGGGACGGATCCATCAGCCCGATCTTGGCTTCCATTTTGCTTCCGCCGGCGCATCCCGCCGCAGCGGCCACCCACACCGCCAATGCCGCCGCGCATACGGTTCGATACATCGCAGATTTGTGCATGGCCGCCATCTTAGAACAACGACCCGATGGTAAACTCGAACACGCCCTTCCGTTCTCCTGGGTTCGGATCGAGATTGATGCCGTACGCCGCGCGGAGCGGTCCGAAGGGTGAAATCCAGCGTCCTTCCAATCCCGCTGCTTTCCGCAGGGCGCCGAAGGAGACGGATTCATTGTCGTCGAAGCCTTTGCCCCAATCAAAGAAGATCACGCCGTTCAATTTGGCCTCGGACGAAACCGTGAAAATAAAATCGTTGTTGAAAATCAATTCCTTGGCCGCACCGATCAGCGATCCGCTGGGCGTCACGGGGCCCGCCCGGCCGAACACGAATCCGCGCATGGTATTGATGCCGCCGACAAAGAACCGTTCCGTCAACGGAATATCCTTCCCATGAAGGCCCTCCGCTACCCCGAAGCGACCGCGGATCGCAAACCTCGTATCGAAGGGGAGCGGTGTGTATTTGATCGCGTCCAGATAATATTTATAGAAATTATTCGTCCCGCCCAGATACGGCGTCCCGAAGTCGAAGCCCACGCTCGTCCGCAGGCCGCTGCGTGGATCGAGGAAATAGTCTCGGGTGTCGCGTGCCAGCGACGTCCGGAACCCCGTCGTCGTTTGGTTCCCCAACTGCCTGAGAATGAGCTCGGGGGCATCGGCCGTCGGATCGCTGAAGTTTAACTGCTCTGCCACAAGACTGATGCTTCCGCTTACATATTCGGACAGCCATCGGCCGAACGTGAGGCTCGCGCCGGACTTCTTTTCAAAGTACGTGATGTAGTTCGTCATGCTCCGGTAGATGTCGATCTGCATCGAGGTCAATGAGTCGTTCAGATACGGATTGCGGAACGTAATCAGCCCCAGGGTCCGCTGCTGCCCCAACTGGCCGCGGATCCGGCCCATCCAGCCGTTGCCGCCGAGATTGCCCTCCGTGATATCGGCGATCGCCACCAATTTGTCCAACGTGCTGAATCCGCCGCCGATGCTGAATTGTCCGGTCGGCTTTTCCTTGACGCGGACGTTGAGGTCCACTTTGTCGGCCTCGACCTGCTGGGGAAGAATTTCGACGGTTTCGAAGAAGTTCAAGTTGTTGAGGCGCTGAAAACTCCGCTTGAGGGAGGGAGTGTCGATCACGTCCTGCTCATCGACGCGCAGTTCGCGACGAATGACGTTGTCCTTCGTCTTGTCGTTGCCGTTGATGTTGATCTGCCGGATGCGCATCATTTCGCCTTCTTTGATGTTCAGGATGATGGTAGCGGTGCGCTCTTCGGCGTTCGGATTCACGTTGGGCACGACATCCGCAAACGCGTAGCCCTTGCTCCCGTACAAATCGGTCAGGCGGGTAATTTCATCCCGGATCTTTTGACGCTGGAAGATCTCGCCGGGCTTGATCTTCATCTTGTCCCGCAGCTCGGGCTCCTCGAAGACCGTGTTGCCCCGGAAGCCGACCTCTGCGACCGTGAACGGCTCCCCTTCGGCGATGGCGTAGGTGACCACGAACCATTTTTTGTCCTCGCTCAGCTCGACCGTCGGCAACCCGACCTGGGCGTTGAGATAGCCCTTGTTGAGGAGCACTTCCCTAATCCGTTCGACGTCGTTGTTCATCTCCTCCCGCTTCAGCACGCCGGCATCGGAGAGAAACGACGGCAGCTTCAGCTGGGTGACCAGGCCGTACCAGGGCACCCACTCGCGCGTCGCCATGACTTTGAAGACTTCGCTTTTGGTGGCCGATCGCATGCCTTCGAAATTGACGGTTTTGATTTTCGCCTTTTCGCCTTCCTTGATGAAAAACGTCAGCCGCTTCCGGTCTTCATCGAGCGTCTGCACGATGGGAATCACTTCTGCGCTGAAATAGCCGTCTTCCTGATAGGCCAAACGGATCTTTTCCGCGCTCTCCTTCGCCTGCTGCTGGTCCAAAAAGGCCTGGCTTTTGATCGTGATTTTTTCCTTGAGCTTGTCGTCGCTCAGTTCCTCGTTGCCGTCGAAGACGACTTCCGTGATGAACGGCTTTTCCTGGACGATGAACGTCAGCGCGATTCCCTCGGGCGCCGATTCGGTTTCGACCTGCACGTCTTCGAAATAACCCGTTTCATAGAGAATCTTGATTTGCCCCCGCACGTTTTCGGGGGTGTACGGATCGCCCGGCTTCAAGGTCAACCGCCCTTGAATGGCGGGAAGCTCGATCTTCTTGTTGCCGCGTATATCGATCGAGGCCACCTTGGCGGTCGGCGTCTGGGCCTGCGCTTCCCGGACCGGACCCGCCACGACGAAGACCAGGACCAGGATGACCAGCAACCAGCGGGGGCGCTGCAGCGAACACACCTCCGTCACTCGCACCCCGAGCGGACCACAGAGTATGAGAACCCCATCCCACGGCCTCGATGAGGAGAGACAGAAGGCTCTTCAGCTGAGCCCCGCAGCTGAGCCCCGCCGGGAGCCATGGATGACAGCGGCAATGAAGTCAATTGACGTGAGACGCCTACGCGCGCAGTGTGGCAGCATCAGCCACGAACCTGTGTAAAAAACTCCCGGATTATATGGGGCAAGTACTTTAATGTAAAGCAGATCCGGGCCGAAATCCGCCGGAGACGCACGGCGCCGTTGAGACCGTCGATTCCTTGACATCACCTACCCCATCACATACTATCGCCGTATGTCGCGCGCTGAAGTTCGCAAAGCCATACTTCCAGCCGCCGGTCTCGGGACGCGGTTTCTTCCCGCCACCAAAGCCTCTCCGAAAGAAATGCTTCCCTTGGTGGACAAACCGCTCATTCAATATGCGGTCGAAGAAGCGGTGGCGTCCGGCATCGAAGACATCATCGTCATCACGGGCCGGGGCAAGCGCGCCATCGAAGATCACTTCGATCGCTCCGTCGAATTGGAAGAAAACCTCAAGGGCAACGGTAAGGGTCAGCTGCTCAGCCAGATCCGGCACATCTCCAATCTCGCTAATTTCTGTTACGTGCGGCAGTCGGAAGCCTTGGGTCTTGGACATGCCGTCTTGTGCGCGCAACATCTGATCGGCGACGAGCCCTTTGCCGTCATGCTGGGCGATGAAATCATTGATGCTTCCGTTCCCGGCCTCGCGCAGCTCGTGCATACGTACAAGAAGCGAAACGGCGCGGTCCTGGGCATTCAGGAAGTGCCTCATCAGGAAGTCAACCGTTACGGCATCATTTCGCCGGAGCGGTTGTCGGACGGCCTCTATAAGGTGGCGGATCTCGTGGAGAAGCCCGCACCCTCCGACGCCCCCTCGAATTTGGCGGTCATCGGCCGCTACGTGCTGCCTCCGGAAATTTTTCCGATTTTGCGAAAAACGAAGCCCGGCAAAAATGGCGAGATTCAGCTCACCGACGCCCTGAGGGAGTTGGCCAAACACTCTCCCATGTACGCGCTCGAAATCAAGGGCAACCGCTACGACGCCGGCGACAAGCTGGGTTTTCTCATCGCGACCGTCGAATTCGCGCTGAAAAATCCGTCCCTGGGCGCAGACTTCGCCGACTACCTTCGCAGCCGCACGGAGTCGGCTGGAGAACATCGCCGCACCAGCAGAGCCTAGCCATCGCATCCGTTCCTGAACGATTCAAGGAAGTTCCGAGAGCACGCCGATGAGCGAATCGATCGAACAAGATTTGACGCCCCCGCAAAACGTCGAGATTCCCGACCAGCTACCGCTCCTTCCGGTACGCGATATCGTCGTCTTTCCGTATATGGTCCTGCCGCTGTTCGTCGGCCGTGAGATGTCGATCAAGGCGATCGAGGCGGCGTTGGCGGGCAACCGGATGATCTTCCTGGCGACCCAAAAGGCGCTGGACGTCGAAAATCCCACACCCGACGACATCCATAGCATCGGCACCGTCGGCATCATCATGCGGATGCTGAAGCTGCCCGACGAGCGGATCAAGATTCTCGTGCAAGGCCTGTCGAAGGCGAAAATTTCCGGCTACATCCAAACCGATCCCTATTATTCCGTGCGGATCGATAAAATCAGCGAGACCAAGGCGGCAGCCTCCACGCTCGAAAGTGAAGCGGTCATGCGGACCGTCAAGGAGCAGATCGAGCGGATCGTCAGCCTCGGCAAGGTGCTGATCCCGGACGTCATGGTCGTGATTGAAAATCTGGAAGACCCCGGCCGCCTCGCCGACATGATCGCCTCGAATCTGGGGCTCAAAGTTGAAGTGACCCAGTCGGTGCTGGAGATCACAGAGCCGCTCAAGCGCCTCAGGCAAATCAGTGAGATCCTGGCCAAAGAGATCGAAGTCCTCTCGATGCAGCAGAAGATTCAGGCCCAGGCCAAAGGCGAGATGGACAAGACCCAACGCGAATATTTCCTGCGCGAGCAACTCAAAGCGATCCAAAAGGAGCTGGGCGAACTGGATGAACGGGCCGAGGAAGTCGCCGAATTCCGCAAGCGGGTCAAAGACGCGAAGATGCCCGAGAAAGTGCTGAAGGAAACGGAAAAACAGCTCAAACGGCTCGAGAAGATGCATCCTGACACGGCCGAGTCCGCCACCGTCCGTACCTATCTCGAGTGGATGGTGGAACTGCCCTGGTCCAAAAAATCCAAGGACAATCTGGATCTAAAAGCGGCGCACAAGGTTCTCAATGAGGACCATTACGATCTGGAGAAGGTCAAGGAACGCATCCTGGAATACCTTGCCGTCAGGAAGCTCAAGGAAAAGATGAAGGGGCCGATTCTCTGTTTTGTGGGCCCCCCTGGAGTCGGCAAGACGTCCCTCGGAAAATCAATCGCCCGGGCGCTCGGCCGCGAGTTCGTGCGCATCAGTCTCGGCGGCGTGCGTGACGAAGCGGAGATCCGCGGTCATCGGCGGACTTACGTGGGCGCCCTTCCCGGCCGCATGATCCAAGGGATGAAACAGGCGGGCACCAACAACCCGGTCTTCATGCTCGACGAGATCGAAAAGGTCGGCATGGACTTCCGCGGCGATCCGTCGGCCGCCCTGCTCGAGGTACTGGATCCCGAGCAGAACAATACGTTTACCGACCACTACCTGGGCGTCCCGTTCGATCTCTCGGAGGTGATGTTCATCACGACAGCGAACCTCATCGATCCGATTCTTCCTGCGCTGCGCGACCGAATGGAAATCATCGAGATCCCCGGCTACACCGAAGAGGAAAAGCTCGGCATCGCGCAACGC
>JBKPKC010000420.1:0-6524 GCA_046765595.1 Nitrospirota bacterium | reverse complement strand
GGTCGGTGTCAAACGCGTGGTGGTCACCACGTTTCAGTCGGTATCCGGCACGGGAGCGGCGGCCATGGACGAACTATTGACGCAGACCAAAGATCTGATGGCCTTTCGGGACGTGAAGAGCGAAGTCTATCCGTATCAGATCGCGTTCAACCTTCTCCCGCACATCGGGTCGTTCAATGACCAGGGTGACTGTTCCGAGGAAGTGAAAATCGCCAACGAAACGAGAAAAATTCTCGGCGCTCCCGCGCTCCGAGTCACCGCCACGACAGTCCGAGTACCGGTTCTTCGGTGCCATTCCGAGGCGATCAATGTGGAACTGAACGCTCCGTTGAAGCCCAACGAAGCGCGAGCGGCGCTGGCCGCGATGCCTGGCGTCGTCGTCTATGACGATCCCACCCGTAAGCTGTATCCGATGCCACTCGATGCGACCGGAAAAGACGAGGTTTACATCGGACGTGTCAGGGAGGATCCGTCCGTCACGAACGGGCTCAACCTCTGGGTGGTCTCCGATAATCTCCGTAAGGGCGCTGCTCTCAATGCCGTGCAGATCGCCGAATGCCTGGTCAAGGGCTGATGGCCGAGTGGGGAGGGTTGGGGAAGCTCTTCATCGGCGTCGGGGTGGTAATCGCGGTGGTTGGCGCGCTGTTGCTGCTGGCTGACCGGATTCCGGGGGGCAGCCACCTGTTCAGCTGGATCGGCAGGCTCCCGGGCGATTTTTCCATCAAACGGGACAATTTCAGCGTCTTTTTCCCTTTGGGGACCAGTATTCTCTTGAGCGTCGTGCTCAGTCTGGTACTCTATCTTCTATCATGGATGTTCCGCCGGTGACGTTCATGTTTCGTGCGACCGTGATGGCTCTGGCGGCATGGGTGTTCTGTGCGATCGCCGTGCCCGTGGAGGGCGCCCAATCGATCCGCGTCCTTCTGTCCTCCGACGTCACAAAGGTGGAAGTGCAAGCCGAGGGCGCAGTCTGGCTGACCGATTCGAGCCGCCATGGGCGGGCGATCAGGTCGAGCGCTCACATCACGCCGCAGGGGAAGGGATTCCTGGTCAACGGCGTCCGCATGGTCCATGAACGTCTGACCCTGCGCGCCGGGGAGCAGGGTCTGACCTTGCTGCTGGTCAAGCCCAACGACAAGGCGCCGGGCGCCGTGAACGATCAACGATTCGCCGTCCCGGTCACGGGACTGGTGCACCTTGTGCGGAAGGGCAAGGGATTCCTCGTCATCAATCAGGCGGATTTGGAAGAATACGTCAAAGGCGTCGTTCCTTCTGAAGTCAACTCCTCCTGGCATCCCGAAATGCTCAAGGCGCAGGCAGTAGCCGCGCGCACGTATGCGCTGTATCAACAGATGTTGAGCGCTGCACGCGACTATGACGTGGTCGCAACGGTCCAGGACCAAGTCTATAAAGGAAAGAGCGGCGTGGATGCGGCGGTGTCGCGCGCGGTTGACGAGACGAGGGGCCTCGTCCTGACATATCAGAACGCACCCATTTACGCGGCATTCTCCTCCACGGCAGCGGGCCTGACCGAAGACGCGGTCAATGTCTGGTCGAAGGACTATCCTTACCTGAAAGGCGTCGAATGCCCGTTCGATCTCGAATCGCCGTATTATCATTGGCGCGCATCATTTCGGTTGGACAAGCTGGAGCAGAGCCTGCGTCACCAGGGGTTTGCCGTCGGAGCCATCACATCGATTGAACCGCTGTCGTTCAGCCGCGGCGGCCGTGTGGCCAAGCTCCGGGTCATTCATTCGGAGGGAGAGCTCGTCTTGCGCGGGGAGGATCTGCGCAAATCGGTGGGATATTCGATCGTGCCCAGCACGCAATTCACCATCGATGCCGTCGGGCAAGACATCGTGCTCTCAGGCTACGGCGCCGGTCACGCCGTCGGCATGTGCCAATGGGGAGCGAAGGAGTTGGCCCAATTGGGATATCTTTTCCCCACCATTTTATCCTATTACTATCCGGGGACTGAGCTGCAAGATATGTCCACTACCAAACAACCGGTCCCGCCGACTTCCTGAGCTGTTTGGCAAAGGCACCCTCCTGCGCCACGATCGATCTCTCGCGCCGCGCGTCCATGCAACTGTCCGATTTCAACTTTCCCTTCGATGCTTCGCTCGTCGCCACGCACCCGGTGCTTCCCCGGGACCAGGCCAGGCTTCTCGTGCTCAGTCCGCGGCAGCGGTCGCTGACTCATCACAGGATCGCCGATCTGCCCGATTTGCTGTCGCCGGGCGATCTGCTGATCGTCAATGACACGCGCGTCCGACCGGCCCGCGTGACAGGGCAAAAGCCCTCGGGCCAGGCCGTTGAGGTCTTATTTGTGAAAGCGGTGACTGAACGCGACTGGGAAGTATTGATGAAAGGCACTTGGCGTCCTGGACAGGTCATTGCCGTCGATGCAAACAGCCGGTTGACCGTCCTCGGGCGGGAGGGCGGCCGCACGGTGGTCCGTATCGAAAGTGCGCTGCCGGTCATGGAATGGTTCAAGGTGCATGGTCGAATGCCCTTGCCGCCCTATATCAAACGCGCCCCCACCGAAGAGGACCAGGAATGGTATCAGACGGTGTTTGCGAAGGACGAAGGCGCAATTGCCGCTCCGACGGCGGGCCTCCATTTTACGCCGGCGTTGCTCACGCGGCTGGCTGATCGGCGGATCGAAGTGGCTTACGTCACGCTGCACGTCGGCGCGGGCACGTTCAAGCCGGTCACGGCGGATCGCATTGAGGAGCACCGGATGGAGCCCGAATGGGTGAACGTCGGTCCCGAGACCGTGGCCGCCATTGAACGGGCCAAGCGACGAAAAGGAAAAATCGTGGCGGTCGGGACGACTGTCGTGCGGGCACTCGAATCAGCGGCCTGCGGGGTGGGCCAGGTACGGCCCTATCACGGCGAGACCGGCCTCTTTATCGCGCCGGGGCACCGGTTTCAGGTCGTGGAGGCGTTGTTGACGAATTTCCATCTGCCGCAAACGACCCTGCTGATGTTGGTCGCCGCATTTACGGGTACAGACTTGCTTCGACGGGCCTATGAGGAGGCCGTGAAGAACCGGTATCGGTTTTACAGCTATGGAGATGCGATGTTCGTGGCCGGTGGCGAGGCGCCCTCCGCCGGCGCCTAGAGCAGTTCGCGGCGGATCGTAATGGGCAGTGTTGCTTTGAGCGATTGGGCGTACGCCGTCAAGGTCCGCTGCTGTTTCTGGAACAGCACGTCCTGGACGGCGCGTTCCTTCGCCGCCGCGGCTTTTGCCGGGTCAGGGTCCGTCTGCCTGAGCATGAGCGCCTGGGCCTCCATGAGCTCGGCGGGCGTCAATGCAACCGCTTCGCTCACGGTCATGCGTGCCTTGAGGCTCAGGAGCTCTTTGGCCTGCATCGATTCGAACAGTGAAGGCGTCAGATGGTTGGCGGCGAGCAACCGCTGATAGTGCTCGGCATCGAAGCGGCCATTTCTCTGGAACTCGGGGATCTGCGTGATCGAGTCGCGGAGATCTTCATCCGAGACGGTCAGTCCCATGTTATGCGCGGCGATGAGCCATACGCGGTTATCGATCAGTTGTTCCACGACGTATTGCTTGATCATTTCATCCTTGAACT
The DNA here is from genome assembly GCA_046765595.1 of Nitrospirota bacterium. Classification (GTDB taxonomy): domain Bacteria; phylum Nitrospirota; class Nitrospiria; order Nitrospirales; family Nitrospiraceae; genus Nitrospira_C. Next base: position 2,925 of record JBKPKC010000420.1, on the reverse strand, counting down.
CTCCCGGAACTTTTTCTTTGTAGAACCGGTAGGTGTTTTCGTAGGCCCGCTTGAATTCATCGGACGAGATCGACAAGTCGCCGACGGTCGCCACGACGGAGCCGGCGTGCTCGCCAAAACCCCACCACCCCATGCCGACGATGAACGTGACGGCGATGAAGCCCATCGTGACGGCCAAAAACCATGGATACTTTTCGTTTGCGAATCGGAGGATTTTGATCATCGGTGGCGCCGTCGGCTTTTTGCAAAAGAACGCGGATTGTACGGCAGCAGTGCAGGCAAAGGCAAGTCTTGTCGGTCTTTCGCCTGCAGAGATTTGCCACGTCGAAGAATGGTGATTCGTTTGTGCTGAGTCATGGTCTTTGTTATACTTTGCCCCTAATTACGAGGAGATCCTTGGCGGAGAGGGCGGGGATCCATCCATTGGGTATCGGGTTCTACCCCAAGGCGACGGTTCTGAATCGATTTATTGCCAAGCTGATCGACTTGTTTCTCGCAGCAGCGGCGGCAGAAGTCATCGCCTCTGTGGGGTTTCTTGCAGGGGTGGCCTATCTGTTCGTGGCTGACGGATTCGCCGGCGGTCGAAGCATCGGAAAACGGCTCATTGGGCTTCAGACGGTGCTCCCGGAGCTCCGCGAACCGGCTGGGTTTCGAGAATCCATCATTCGAAATATTCCTTTTGCGGCGGCCCAGTTACTCTTTGCCGTTCCCTACGTCGGATGGATGGCTTCAGCGGCGATCGTCGGCTTCGAAGCGATCTTAATCATCGGCAACGAACAGGGCCGGCGGTTGGGGGACGAACTGGCCGGAACGCAAGTGTTGGACGCCGGCCGGTTGGCCGTGCCGGACTGACGGGATGACAACGCTCCGATAGTCTGTGGCGGGGGCATCGGACGTGGGCAATGCGGGTGAATCTCCGATTCGGCGCGCTTAGGAGGGAGTGACATCGTGGGCTTTACGAGCGACATTTTCGGCTGGTTCTCGAATGATCTCGCGATCGATCTCGGCACGGCGACGACGCTGGTGTACGTTCACGGGAAAGGAATCGTCCTGAACGAACCCTCGGTGGTCGCCGTCGAGAAAAAGACCGAGAAAGTGCTCGCGGTCGGCGCCGATGCGAAAAAGATGCTCGGACGTACGCCCGGAAACATCGTGGCCGTGCGGCCGATGAAGGAAGGGGTCATCGCGGATTTCGAAATGGCCGAGCAGATGTTAAAGCGGTTCATTCAGAAAGCGCACAACCGCAGCGCGTTCGTCCGGCCGCGCATCATCATCGGGGTCCCGTCGCGGATTACGCAGGTGGAGCAGCGAGCCGTGCGCGATTCGGCAGAGCTGGCGGGCGCGCGCGAGGTATACCTCATTGAAGAGCCGGTGGCGGCGGCGATTGGAGCAGGGCTGCCCATCACCGAACCCTCCGGCAACATGGTGGTCGACGTGGGAGGCGGTACGACCGACATCGCCGTCATCTCGCTGGGCGGCATCGTGTACAGCGAATCCGTCAAGGTCGCAGGCGACCGGATGGACGATGCCATCATGAACTACATCAAGAAGAAATATAATCTGCTCATCGGCGAGCATATGGCGGAGCGGATCAAGTTTGAAATCGGCTCGGCCTATCCGTTCGAAGAGCGGAAAACCATGATGATTAAAGGGCGCGATTTGATTTCCGGCATTCCTCGCACGTTGGTGGTGGACGACGCGGAAATCAGAGAAGCGCTGCAGGAACCGATCGGAACGATCGTGAATGCGATCAAAGTGGCCCTGGAAAACACCCCGCCTGAGCTGGCGGGCGACATCATCGACCGAGGCATCGTCCTCACCGGCGGCGGTTCTCTGCTCAAGGGCATGGATACGCGCTTCCGGGAAGAGACAAATCTGCCGATCATCACCGTGGACGATCCATTGACTTCCGTCGTGCTGGGAGTCGGAAAGATCCTCGATGAGCTGGATCTGCTGGCTAAGGTCGCCGTCATGTCACAGGCCAACACCTTCCGGTAAGGTTCCATCCCGGTCCATGTGGATGGTCAACGTGCGTTCTCCCTACGGTGCTAGGCGTCTGGCGCTAGGAATGTTTGCCCTTCTCCTGGCGGCTCTCCTTCTTTTCCCAGGACAAAGTCAGGGGCTGCTCGATTATCTCGACGGGCCGGTCGGCCAGCTGGTCCGGCTCCCCCTCGAAGCGGTGTCCTCGATCGATCAGGGCATCGCCGGCATGTGGCAACAATACGTGTCGCTCCAGCACGTGGCCGACGATAACCGTCGGCTCAAGCAGGAGATGGACTGGCTGCGCGGAGAGAACAACCAATTGCGGGAAGCCGCTGCCGCAACTCAGCGGCTGGCCTCCCTGCTGCAGTTTAAAGAACAGGCGTTGCCCTCACTGGTGGCGGCGCAGGTGATCGGGCGTGATTCCAGCAACCGCTACAAATCCGTCATCCTCAACAAAGGCGAGAGCGACGGCATTCAGAAAGACATGGGCGTCGTGACACCGGCCGGTGTCGTCGGCCGTGTCGTGAAGACCACCGGCGCCACGGCGGTCGTTCTGCTGCTCACCGATCCGAACAATGCCATTGCCGGATTGATTCAACGCACGAGGGATGAGGGCATCGTCGAGGGCATTCCTCAAGGACGGGCCCGATTGAAGTACATCCCGATGCTGTCGGCCGTGAAGGAAGGCGACCGCGTGGTGACGTCGGGCCTGGTCGGCGGGTTTCCGCGCGGGCTGGCCATTGGCACGATCACGGCGATCGACCGGGAGGAGGGCGCCCTATTTCAAACGGCGGAGCTGCTTCCGGAAGTGGATGTGAACCGCGTTGAAGAGGTCCTCGTCGTCCAGGCGGCCCACGGCCAGTCGATGGAGACTTCGGTGAAGCCGGATGCCGGAGCGAAGGGCCAGCCATGAAGAAGTTATTGGCATATGCCGGCTTGGTC
>JBKPKC010000419.1:0-6890 GCA_046765595.1 Nitrospirota bacterium | reverse complement strand
AACCCATCGCCCCCAACCGACGTTGGGCCGTCGTCAACGGCACGGCGCAGAACGACTTGACGCCGTTCTCGTGCAGCATGGACATCAATGTGGGGAAGCGGGGTTCCTGCGCCAGATCGTTGACGGTCAGCGGCTGTTGATGTGTCCACACCCACCCGCCGGGCGATTCTTCGACCGGCATCTCCAATCCTGGATTGATTGTGGTGGGAACCGACGCCGCCAAGAGCCATAGCCGCATGGCGTTGCGCGCGGGCTCGTGCAGGATGACGTTGATGTAGTCGAACGGCACGATCGACGGCAGCCGTTGAGCGAGATCTCGGAGCAACTCGCCGGGATCCCGATGGGACGCAATGGATTCCGTCACTTCGAGGAGCAGGCGCAGCCGATCACGGTCATGCAGAAGATCCTGGTGATGCAGCACGTTGTCGACGGCGACCGCCACCTGTTTGCCGACCTCTTGGAGAAACTCCAGGTCGCCGACGCCGTAAGCCTGTTTGTGCAGGCTGGCAAATCCCATGGCCCCCAACTTGCGGACCGCCGTCGTCAACGGCACGACGCAGAAGGAATGGATGCCGTCTTGCTCCATGCGCTCGCGCACCTTGGGCCAGCGCACTTCTCCGCTCAGATCGGTCACCAGGACCGGCTGCTGGGATTGCCAGACCGGTCCCGCGGGCGTTTCGTCAAGCGGTTCTTCATGGCCGCCCACGAGATCTGCGGGTACGTTGGCCTGGATGGTCTGCAGGCGCATTCGATTTCCTGCCGGGTCATGCAGCGACAGCGAGACAAAGTTGACCTGCACGACGCGAGGCAGCCGCCGAGCGAGATCTCGGAAGAGCTCGTGCAGATCGCGATGGGCCGCGATCGCCTCGGCCACCTCGAGCAGAGCCTGATAGCGTTCAGCGACGGTCTCGCAGGGAGAGAAGGCGTCGTGATCCATAGGTCGTTAGTATGGCCTATCGATCGACGGCGACTCAAGGGGAAGGCACCAGTCAGAGGCGGAGGGTTTTGATCGGCGACAACACGGCGGCTGGATTCGCCTTCCACAGCGCCTCGTCGCCGTCGACGTACAGTTCGACTTCATTGCCGTCGGGATCACGGAGGTACAGGCTTTGACTCACCGTATGATCGCTCATGCCGTCGATCGAGACGCCGGCTTGTTCCAGTTCGCGCTTTGCGCGGCGGAGATCATCGAGATTGTCGCCGACTTTGATCCCGATGTGATAGAGCCCCCGGCGACGTCCCGAAGGGGGAGCGGGAGCATCGCCGACTTGTATCAGCAATAATTCGTGGTGGGTGCGTCCGGAGGTCAATGCGGCGGCGGCTCCATTGAAGATCCGCCCCACTTCCTTGAAGCCCAACAGGTCCCGATAGAAAGCCAACGATTGCTCCAGATCTTTGACATAAAAGACGACATGGCCGAGATAATGCGCTTTCATCGCTCCTCTCCTTCCTTTCCGACGGCCGCCTGCAACACATTTCTCACCGCTCCATGGGCGAGCACGACGTCGGAATCGCGCTGCAGTGCTTCATAATACCGTCCGCCGAACGCCTCACCCCCCTCCACAGGGGTGAGAAGCCGCCGCAATGCCGAAAGCAACTCACCGATCGTCCCGGCTGCTGAGGAGCCGCTTCTGCCGGAAAGATCGTCCAATTCCGCCATCAAGCGAGAGAGATCGCGCAACCACGCAAAGTCGGAATGGGTCAGCACGAGCTGGAAAAATTGCCCGTTCGATCCGATCGGGCCGTGTCGGCGTTCGTAGGCCAGCCGCTCACCGTCGAGCAGCGCCTTGTGCAGCTGAAGCAAGGCCTTGGATAGTTGGTGCAGTTCCGCAGCTGTGAGGGGCGCGTACGCCTCAGGTCGCTTTTTCATAACGCCGCTTCTTTTTGGCCGTGCTGAACATCAGGCCGACTTTTTGCACTTCCTGGTACGGCAGCAGCCAGACTAAAGACTCATCGGAAAGATCTCCAACCTGGATGCGGTTTCCCCACGGGTCTCTGAAGTCGCAACGGAAGTCTGGGTGCAGCTTCAGTTTGTACTTGTTGGTAAGTTTGCGCCTCACGTCGTTGATCTGTCGCGCATCACGCACCATAAGGCCGAAATGCTTCACGCGGTCGGGTTGCAATTTCTCGACTTCAAAAATCGCCATGAATTGATGCTCACCGAGCTTGCACCAGGCGGCCCCTTCTCCGCCGCGCAACATTTTCAACCCGAACACGTCCGAGTAGAACTTGACGGCCTTCTTGGCATCCGTCACCTCGATCACAACATGGTTGCAGCCATATACCTGGACCGCCATAACTTACTTTCTGCTCAGATGGCCTTCGGCCTGCGCACGGACATTCTCGATCGCGCCGAGGAAGACGTCGACGGGCTGCGCGCCCGAAAGGCCATACTTGTTGTTCAAGACGAAATAGGGGACGGCACGGATACCAAGCCTGTGGTGCGCTGCGGCTTCTTCTGCTTTCACCTCGGCGACTCCCTGATCAGTCTCGAAAAAGCGGTCTGCGTCCAGACCGATGGATGCCGCAATGCCGCTCAGGATGGAAGGGGCTCCAATGTCGGCGCCCTCCTCGAAATATCCCTTAAAGAGCGCCTCCACGACCGCATCTTGCCTGCCATGATGTCCAGCAAACCAGATCAGACGATGGGCCAGGAACGTATTCGGCGTCTTCTGGATTCTGTCGAACGCAAAGGAAATCCGCTCCGACGCGCCGGCCGCGCCGACCTGCTCCTCGAGACGGCTGAAAGCGTCGAGACTCCCGAACTTTGCTTCGAGATAGGCGGTCCGATCCTTCCCTCCCTTGGCATCGTCGGGTTCAGCTGGAAGGGCCGCCACAGCACCTCTGTCGAAACCGTGGCGACCCGAGACAGGGCCCGTTCCAGCCGCCGCTTGCCGACGTAGCACCAGGGACAGACGACGTCAGAATATATATCGATGACAAGGCTTGTACGTTGTTGATCCATGTAACCTTCGTACAAGGATGCTCAGCATCCAATTAGGACAAGTGTCCCATCCTCCCTGCCTGATAATCCTCCACAGCCTGAATGATTTCCGCCTTGGTGTTCATCACGAACGGCCCGTAACGGGCGATTGGCTCTTCAATCGGCTTTCCGCTCATGATCAAGAGCCGGCTGTCGCCGTCGGCCTCCATGGTGACGAGCGACCCCTGACGCTTCAACACAACCAGCTCGGCTTCTTCCGCCGGCTTGCCGCCGTTGACTGAAACACGGCCTTGCAGCACAAACACCGACGTGCTGTGTCCTTCGGGCAGCGACAGGTCGACTCTGGCGCCGGCCCGTACCTGAAGATCGTACAGCTCCACGGGTGTAGTTGTCCTCGCCGGTCCCTTATGCCGCTGGAACGTGCCCGCAATCACGCGCAGGGTCGCCGCCCCTCCGTCCAAGGCGACGGATGGAATATCCGCATTGAGCAGTGTTTGATATCTGGGCGCCGACATCTTGTCTCGTTGCGGAAGGTTCACCCACAGTTGAATAGCGTGAAACATGCCGCCCTCTTTCGCCCAGCGGGCTTCATGGAGCTCCTCGTGCACGACGCCCGAGGCCGCCGTCATCCATTGAACGTCTCCTGGCCCGATCACGCCGGCGTTTCCCGCGGAATCCCGGTGGGCCACGGAACCCTCATACATGATCGTGACGGTTTCAAAACCGCGATGCGGGCGCTCACCGACCCCGCGCGGATGATCCGTCCCAGCGAAATGCCGCGGACCGGCATAATCCAGCATCAGAAACGGGTCGACGACCCGATCCAGGTCGTTGCTCGGGAAGAGGTTGCGGACGGGAAAGCCGTCTCCGACCATGTGCGTGGACCCAGGATGATAGATCCCTAAGACTTCCTTCATCGTCGTCACATCCGTCGCCATCATGCGCCTCCTTCCCAATCGCCTTAGTGGGCGATGTTTGCAGCCACTTCACGATCGACTGACCACCGACCGCCGCCGGTAACCAGCAATGCTGCTGCGATTCCAATGATCAGCAAATGATACTCGAAGCCTTCGCCCTGCTGTTTTCCGAACCAATTCATGAAAAACCCGTGCGGGAGATGCACCATGGTGACCAGCATGATAACGGCCAGACTTGCGGCCGTGAACCTGGTGAGAAACCCAGCCATCAGCGCGAGGCTGCCGAAGAACTCACCGATGATCACGAGGAAGGCAATGATCCACGGCATTCCCATCTTTTGGGTAAAGGCGCCCATCGTGCCGTCGAACCCAAAGCCGTCGTACCAGCCGAGCAGCTTCTGAGCGCCGTAAGGAAACATCACGAGCCCGAGTGTGAGCCGCAGAACCAAACCGGTCCAGCCGTCATCCGTCTGAAAGAGTGCCTTCATTGCCGCCTCCAGCTGTGAAGGCCAAGATAGTTCTAGTTAGAACCAAAGTCAAGGGAGGCTAATCCAGCGTTTGCCGGTAGCGTTTGATGCCGACCGCCAGCGCGAAGGCAGCAAAGAGGGCAATCTGCCAAATCTGAGGCCCGACTTCGTGCAGTCCATTGCCCTTCAGCAGGATGCCACGCACGACCCGGAGAAAGTGGGTCAAGGGAAGCACTTCACCGATGACCTGCGCCCATTGGGGCATGCCGCGGAAGGGAAACATGAATCCGGACAGCAGGAGAGAGGGGAGAAAGAAAAAGAAGGACAGCTGCACGGCCTGGAGCTGGTTTTCCGCCAGCGTCGAGAAGGTGATGCCCATGGCCAGGTTCGCCGTAATGAACACAAAGGCCACGAGCAGGAGCAGGCCGACATTGCCGAGCATCGGTACGTGAAAGAGAAGCCGGGCCGCCAGCAGAATGAGCCCGACCTGCACATAGCCCACGAGGATGTACGGAATGATTTTTCCCACCATGACCTCGAACGGTCGTGTCGGCATCGATAGCAGATTTTCCATCGTGCCGCGCTCCCGCTCACGCGTGATGGCCAAACCTGTAATCATCACCATCGTCATGGTCAGCACCACGCCCATCAGCCCGGGCACGATGTTGTATTGTGTGATCGCTTCGGGGTTGTATTGCGCATGAATACGGAGATCGATCGGCGGGTCACCGCCGGCCAAAAAGGCGAGAGGCCCCTTGAGGTCATTTTGCAAGGCAGTGGACAGCAACGTTCTCAATGACCCGATGGCATTGCTGGTGGCCGCTGGGTCGGTGGCGTCGGCCTCGACAAGGATCGCCGGCCGCTCCCCGCGCAACAGGTCGCGGCTGAAGTTCTGCGGGATGTTGACTACGAATTGCACGTCTCCCCGTGCCAGGGCTTCGTGGGCTTCCTCTTCGCTGATGAGTTGCTGCTTGAATGCAAAATAGTCGCTGTTGCGAATGGCGTTGAGCAGCGTCCGGCCTTGCGGGCCGTAGTCGGCGAGCAACACGGCCGTGGGCAAACGCTTGGGATCGGCATTGATGGCGTAGCCGAAGAGCACGAGCTGGATCAGCGGAACGCCGATCATCATGCCGAAGGTCACACGATCTCGCCGCATCTGGATGAATTCCTTCACCACGATCGCCCAGAGACGCGACAAGGAGAATGTGCGCGGTCCACTCATGATGTGAAGTTGTCGGGGGTCTGGTTCATGAGATGAATGAACACTTCCTCAAGGCCGGAGTTGATTTGACGCCATTCATACGGGGGGCTGCGAAAGGGGGCGATTGCCGTCTCAAGCGCGGCAGGGTCGTCGCTGCTGACGTGCAACCGGTTGCCGAAGGCGACCGCCTGGCGAACGGCCGGATGGCTGCGCAACTCCTCAGCCAAGCGGTGCAGATTCGGCCCGCTCACGGACCACGTCGTCAGGTGCGCCTGCGCGATGACCTCCGAGACGGTGCCATGCGTGAGCAACCGTCCGTACGCGATGTAGGCGAGGCGGTGGCATCGTTCGGCCTCGTCCATGTAATGGGTGGTAATCAGAAACGTCAGTCCTTCGGCCGCCAGCCGATGGATCTGTTCCCAGAATTCGCGCCGCGCCTTCGGATCCACGCCGGCGGTCGGCTCGTCGAGCAGGAGGAGCTTCGGTTGGTGAATCAGGCAGGCGGCGAGCGCCAGCCGCTGCTTCCAGCCGCCGGACAATTGCCCGGCAAGCTGCCGCTGCCGTTCCGCGAGCCCGAGTCGTTCCAAGCTTCGCATCACGGCGAGACGCCTCTCCTTCACGGCGAACATCCGCGCTACGAAGTCGAGGTTTTCGGCGATGCTCAGGTCCTCGTAAAAGCTGAATCGCTGTGTCATGTAGCCGACCTCAGCCTTGATGGATTCGCTTTCCCGGATGACGTCGTAGCCCAGGCACGTGCCGCTGCCCGCGTCGGCACGGAGCAGACCGCAGAGCATCCGGATAAACGTGGTCTTTCCGCTTCCGTTGGGGCCGAGAAATCCGTAGATTTCTCCGCGACGGACCTCGAGGCCCATTCGATCAACGACCGTGCGGTTGCCGAAGCGCTTTGTCATGCCATGCACATCGATGGCGAGCGCCTGTTCGGCCATGTCCCCCCTCATCACCGAGACCCAAAGTGCACGTCCACCGGTTGGCCAGGGTTCAGATCGGCAGCGGCCTGCGGATCGAACACGACTTCCACCATGAAGACCAGTTTGTCGCGGCTTTCCTGACTATAGATGACCGGGGGCGTGTACTCAGCGCGCGGAGAGATATAACTCACCGTTCCCGAGAATCGTGTTGCCACACCGTCAACGCTCACCTGTGCCTCGTCGCCCGCATGGATCGTGCCCAGGCGCCTCTCCGGAACAAAGGCCCGCACCTTGATGTTTTGAGGAGGCAGCAACACGACGACAGGCCGGCCGGCAGGGACCCATTCGCCCTCGCGATAGAGCGTATCGAACACTAGCCCGGTCTTGGGTGCCTGCTGGCGCTTCTGACCGAACTCCCATTCAGCCCTCGCC
>JBKPKC010000418.1:0-5168 GCA_046765595.1 Nitrospirota bacterium | reverse complement strand
TTTGACCGCATTGGACATTTCCTGCGGCGACAGGAACTGTCCCTTCTTGACGTTGACGACCTTCCCGGTCTTGGCGGCGGCGATCAGCAAATCGGTCTGCCGGCACAAAAATGCCGGGATTTGCAGCACGTCGACGACGCGGCCGGCTTCCGTCGCTTGCTCCTCGGTATGCACGTCCGTCAGCACTGGTACGCCGACCTCCCGCTTCACTTTCGCCAGCACGTCGAGACCAGATGCGAGCCCCGGACCGCGGAAGGAGCGGATCGACGTCCGGTTGGCTTTGTCGAAGGATGACTTGAACACGTACGGCATGCCCAACGACCGGGTGATCTCGGCGATGCGGGCTGCCGTGTCCAGCACCAGGTGCTCGCTTTCAATGACGCAGGGGCCGGCGATCAGGAACGGACGCTGTCCCTGGCCGACGGTGAATGTGCCGATGTCTACGAGATGCGCCATGGCGGTTCAGTCAACGTCCCTCAGCTACATTGAGGACCTTGTCGAGTCGAGAACGAAGTTGGGATCCTGTGTCTGCATCTCGGCTCAGTGTCCGAGTTTCTTCCGCAACGCCGCACCCACAAATCCGCTGAACAACGGATGAGGACGGTGCGGACGCGAACAATATTCGGGATGAAATTGAGTCGCCAGAAACCAGGGATGGTCCTTGAGTTCGACGATTTCGACCAGTCGGCCGTCCGGCGACAGTCCGCTCAGCACCAATCCCTTGGCGGTCAGCTGCTCCCGGTAGGCGTTGTTGAATTCGAAGCGGTGTCGATGCCGTTCCCGGACTTCATTGACTCCGTACATTTTGTGGGCGAGCGTGCCTTCTCCCAAACGGCACAGGTAACTTCCGAGCCGCATCGTTCCGCCTTTGTCGCTCACGGCCTGCTGATCGTGCATCAAGTGAATGACCGGATGGGGCGACCGCTCGTCGAACTCGGCACTGTTGGCGCCGGTCAAGCCGGCGACATTGCGTGCGAATTCGATCGTCGCGCACTGCATGCCGAGGCACAGGCCGAGGAAAGGCACCTGACGCTCACGGGCGTATCGAATCGTCGTGATCTTCCCTTCGATGCCCCGCGCGCCGAAGCCGCCGGGAATCAAAATCCCGTCCGCTTCCCGGAGGATCCGCTCGGTGCCGAGCCGCTCGATGTCTTCCGACTCGATCCACGTGATGTTGACGCGCGTCTCATGGTCGATCCCCCCGTGTACGAGCGCCTCCGCCAAGCTCTTGTAGCACTCCTTCAATCCGGCATACTTGCCCACGAGCGCGACGGCGATCTCATGTTTCGGGTGCTTGATTTTCTGCACCATCGCGTCCCATTCACGGAGGTTCGGCGGACCTGTTTGCAGTTTCAGCTGCCGGACGATCAATTCGTCCAGGCCCTCCTTGCGGAACACGATCGGTACCTCATAGATCGTCTCGACGTCTTTCGCCGTGATGACGGCATCTTTTTCGACGTTGCAGAACATGGCGATCTTGGCTTTCATTTCGGGCGGGATATAGCGGTCTGTGCGGCACAACAACATATTCGGCTGAATACCGATCTCCCGCAGCTTGTTCACGGAATGCTGCGTCGGCTTGGTCTTCAACTCTCCGGCCGCGCCGATGTATGGCACGAGCGTCAGATGGACATAGAGCACGTTCTCCCGCCCGACATCGTAGGGCATCTGCCGGATGGCCTCGAGAAACGGCAGGCTCTCGATGTCGCCGACGGTCCCGCCGATTTCGACGATCGTCACGTCCATACCTTGCGACACCCGCATGATGCATTGCTTGATCTCGTCGGTGATGTGGGGGACGACCTGCACCGTGCCGCCCAAGTAGTCGCCCCGGCGCTCCTTAGTGATCACGGAGTTGTAGATGCGGCCGGTCGTGTAATTGTTTTCCTTGGTCAGCGTCAGCGAGGTGTACCGCTCATAATGGCCGAGATCGAGGTCGGTTTCGGCGCCGTCGTCGGTCACATAGACTTCCCCGTGCTGGTACGGGTTCATGGTTCCGGGATCCACGTTGATGTAGGGATCGAGCTTGAGGAAGGTAATCTTGAGGCCGCGGCTTTCGAGCAGATTGCCGATCGACGCCGAGGCCAGTCCCTTGCCCAGGGAAGAGACGACGCCGCCGGTGACAAAGATGTATTTGCCCATCATGATCTCCCTCGATCGCGGTCGGATGAATGTAATCCGCATTCAGTCATAATCGAGTCGACGTTTCAAGACGCTTGTTGAGGGCCGGGCGCAGCCAATTCTCGCCGGCCGACGCGGCGTCGGCGGGCGTATCGATGCGCAACGACTGGTGTCCGGTCTCCCACACCTGGATCGTGATCCCATGATCCAGCGCGCGCAATTGCTCCAGTTTTTCCGCTTCCTCCAGACCGCCGGTCGGCAGCGATGCGATCCGCAGCAAGGTCTCTCGGGTATAGATGTAGACGCCGAGGTGGATGTAGTGCAACCCCTTGGCCGGCTGCCGGTCGGGATCGTCGCGGACGAGTGGAATCGGGGCACGTGAGAAATACAAGGCGCGGCGCTGCCGGTCGGTGACCACCTTGACCACGGCGGAGTTGTGCAGTTCCTCAGCCGTCTGGAGTGCCCGCTTCAACGTCCCCATTTCGGCGCCGGACGCGAGAAAGGGTTCGATCAAATCCGACAACAATTCAGGATCCGCGGGAATTTCATCCCCCTGGAGGTTCAAAAACACGCGCCCGGTGCGCGATTGGGCGACGCTGGCGACCCGGTCCGTGCCGCTGCGAAATTCGCCCGTCGTCAGCACCGCCTGCCCCCCGAACTCCTGCACTCTCTGCTGTATCCGCTGGTCGTCGGTGGCCACCACGACGTCGGCAACCAGCCGGCAGGCCGCTGCCTGCTCATACACGTGTTGAATGATCGGCTTCGAGCCGAGCATCGCGATCGGTTTTCCCGGAAACCGCGAAGAGCCGTACCGGGCGGGAATCACCACCGTCACATCCGGTTTCGGCGTCAAATCTCCCCCCAATCTCACCTACCCAACCCTGACGGCTGCTTTCTCCCCACCCTAACCCACCGATTGCTTCGCAATCGATTTCCCGGAACGCGTCTTTCTCAAGCTAATCTCCGCCCAGGGATTCAGACAGCTGCTTCGTGGTTACCGTGGCCGTGCCGACCATGCCGACGACGATCCCCGCCGCATAATTGGCGAGCGTTGCCGCTTCCCGCATCGAAGCCCCGGCCGACAGCGCGAGCGCGAGCGTGCCGACGACCGTATCACCGGCGCCCGTGACGTCGTAGACCTGCCGTGCCTGCGTCGGGATATGCCAGGCCTCGTTGGTGCCTTCGAAGAGACTCATGCCCTTTTCTCCTCGCGTGACGAGCACCGACTGACAGCCCAGCCGTTGGCGGATCGTTTCGCCGGCCTCCTGGATTGTCTGGTCCCCGTCACCGTGGAGTCCGGCGGCCTGCGTCGCTTCCAGGTGGTTGGGCGTGATTACCGTTACACCTTTGTAGAAACTGAAATGCTCCACCTTGGGATCGACGATGACCGGCACCTTGCGCAGCGCCGCCAGGCGGACCAGATCCGCCATCAGTCCGGCCGTCACCACGCCTTTGGCATAATCCGACACGACCAGACACGTCAGCTCCCGCAGCCGGGATTCGATGTACCGCAAGATCTTTTTTTGCAATTGGGGCTTGAGTTCGCCCTTCCGCTCGACGTCATAGCGCACCACCTGTTGATTATGCGCGATGACCCTTGATTTCTTGATCGTCGGGCGGTCGGCATCGATGACGACGCCGCCATGACCTTTGCGCTTTGCGCTCAATTCCTTGAGCAACTGTCGTCCGGCTTCGTCCGAGCCGATCATGCCGCAGAGATCGGCTTTCCCGCCGAGGGCAAGAACGTTGTTGAAGACGTTGGCGGCGCCGCCGAGCCGCATGGATTCCGACTCGACGTGGACGACGGGAACCGGCGCTTCCGGAGAGATCCGGCTCACGCGTCCCCATATATAATGGTCAAGGATCAAATCCCCGATGACGAGAACCGAGGCCTGCGGGAATCGTTGGATCTGGCGTCGGAGGCTGCTGGGCGACGGCTTGTCCTGGCGGCCGGATCCGCCCGTTGCTGTCGTCGAGTCCCGCCCCGCTCTGCTCACTGAATCGCCTTCCCGAACCGCCCCCATCGAACCCACTCCTTCCATTGCCCTTGGCCGCTCCATGACCAATAGATGCGGAAGGCTTTTCCCCGGATCTTTTCTTCACGCACGAATCCCCAGAACCGGCTGTCGAGGCTTTGATCGCGATTGTCCCCCATGACGAAATACGACTCGGACGGCACCGTGACGGGGCCGAAGTTATCGCGTGGATTGATGGTCCCGTCGATGATCCCCGAGTCGATCCGCTGGGTATAAGCCTTGTCGTCCAGCGGCGTTCCGTTGACCAGGACCGCCTTGTTCTTGATCTGGACCGTGTCGCCGGGAATGCCGACGATGCGCTTGATGAAATCCTTTTCCTCGTCCTCGGGAAAGCGGAACACGATGATATCGCCGCGCTGCGGTTTGCCGAACTCGATCAAAGCATGCGACGCATAGCAATTCACCGGCGGGAAGGCTACCTGGAATTTGCAGTCGCTCGGCCACTGAATGCCGTACGTGAGCTTGCTGACCAGGATGTGGTCGCCGATCAATAAGGTGGGAATCATCGAACCGGACGGGATCTTGAATGCTTGGACGACAAAGACGCGGATGGCGAAGGCCAGCAACATGGCCACGATGATGGCTTCCGCATATTCACGGAACACCGACTTCCTGGCCGGCTGCACGCCGGACATCGCCTCTCCCGTGGCCGATTCGGGGGCCCGCTGCGCGATCTCCTCGGAGCTCTGGAGGTTGGGATCGAGGCTCATTCTTCACCGACCTTCAGGATTGCGAGGAAGGCTTCCTGCGGTACTTCGACGCTGCCGACAGCTTTCATCCGTTTTTTTCCTTCTTTTTGTTTTTCGAGCAGCTTGCGCTTGCGCGTAATATCGCCGCCGTAGCATTTTGCCGTGACGTTTTTCTTCATGGCTCCGATGGTCTCGCGGGCGATCACCTTGTTGCCGATCGCGGCCTGAATCGCGATCTCGAACATCTGCCGAGGAATCAGTTCCTTCATCTTCTCGGCCAGCTGACGCCCCCGCGGATAGGAGCGCTCCTTGTGAGTAATGA
>JBKPKC010000417.1:0-6558 GCA_046765595.1 Nitrospirota bacterium | reverse complement strand
CATCAGCGCCGTGCCTATCATCACCCCGATCACGTGCATCTGATGATCGCTGCCCCCCTCCTGACTTTCCGGGGGCGTCGATTTCGCGGATGAGCGTTGGGAGGGATCTTGGGGGGGAGGAAGATCGGTGGGCGCCATCGGTGTACCCGGGAATCAAATGTGAGTCGTATTGAAACCGTCAGGTCTTGAAATGTTTGCTGAGGGTCAGGGCCTGTTGTTGATAGGAAGAGCCGAGACCGACGCCATAGAGCCGATCGGGAACGTCGAGCATCGTATCATAGACGACTTTGAAAAAGGTTTGCCCGTCGTGGATAAGGAATGGGACGTCGTGCGGGCGCACCTCAAGGACGACTTGTGTGCCTTTGAGTTCGCCGTCGGCTCCATAGCCGAATCCCGGATCGAAAAAGCCGGCGTAGTGGGTGCGGAGCTCGCCGCAGGCGGCTTCATAGGCCACCATCTCGGCCGCATAGTCGGGCGGCACACGGATCCGTTCTTTGGAGGCGAGGATGTAGAATTCCTCCGGTTCCAGCAAGAGGCTGTCCTGGCGGTGTCGGTACAGGGGTTCCCAAAAATCCCCGGCCGCATAATACCCGATCTTCGATAAATCGATCACGTGGCTGTTTTTTTTGGCGCGGTAGCCGATGACCGTCGTGCCCGCGCGATCTTCGCCTTTGAGGTCGATGCGGAGAAACAGCCCGCGGTCCGTGCGGAATTCCTTCGGGCGGAGCGGCTTTCGTTCCGAGAGATTATGGTACAGCAACGGTTCCTGACGGTGCAGGCGTTGCAGCGTCGCGTCGGACGCGGCGGCTTCGCCGCGGACGAAACGGATTTGGTTGAGCGATTGGCCGGTTTTGACCTTGATGGCAAACGAACGCGGCACCACTTCGAGAAACAAGGGACCCTTGTAGCCTGCCCGGATCTCGTCAAAGCCGGCGTTCAAGTCCGTCACGATGCGGGTAAAGACATCCAGCCGGCCGGTCGTGCTTTTCGGATTGGCCCTGGCTCGGACGGTGCTCGGAAGCCGCAAGGACTCGAGCAGGGGGACCAGATACACGTGACCTTTTTCGAGGATGGCGCCTCCGGTCAGGTCCATCTCGTACATGACCAAATCGGATTGATAGAAGTCCATGACATCGAGACGGCTGGAAATGGCGGAGAGCTCCGGAAGAAAACTGCTGATCAATCGATAGGCTTTTTTGCCGAGCCGAAGGTCCAGGCTCGCCGGTTGGATCTGCCGATCTTCGATCGCCACCGGTGCCGCGATGGTGCCCGATGTAATGAGCCGTGTGATCTGCTGAAAGGGGAGAATGCCTTGAGCGGGGGGGCGTGTCACAGTTCGTCTGCATCTCCGCCGCAGCTGTTGCCCCAAGAGGCATAGCCGTCGCGGTCCGGATAACTGTCGCAGGAAGCATCATCAGCGTAGGTCCGTGCACCGACCATCGGCAGCTCGCGCCTGTTCCGGCCGGCGTCAAGCGACTCGTGTTTCGGTTGCGGATAGTGGAAGGTCTTGTGCTCGTAGTTCCGCAGGACGGCTCCGTCTTCATCCATATGCACGACGTAGTCCCCCGGCAGCAGCGGGATCTTGCCACCGCCTCCCGGCGCATCGATGACGAAATGCGGCACGGCCATTCCGCTGGTGTGGCCCTGGAGCGCCTTGATGATGTTCAGCCCTGACTCGATGGTCGTGCGGAAATGGTTCGTGCCTTTCGTCAGGTCGGCTTGATAGAGATAGTATGGCTTTACGCGCGCCAGGAGCAATTGATGCACGAGGCGCTTCATGATTTCCGGATCGTCGTTCACCCCCCTGAGGAGCACTGTCTGGGCACCCAAGGGCACGCCGGCGTCTGCGAGCATTCCGCACGCGGCTTTCACTTCCGCGGTCAATTCGTCCGGATGGTTGAAATGAAGGTTCATGTAAACCGGATGGTACTTCTTCACGATCGCGCAGAGCTCGGGCGTAATGCGTTCGGGCAGCGTGCCCGGTACCCGCGAACCCAGCCGAATGACTTCGAGATGGGGAATGGTTCTCAGCGCCTTCAAGATCCGGTCGAGAAGATGGTCCGGCAGGAGGAGGGGGTCTCCGCCCGAAAGAATCACATCGCGGACCTCGGCATGCTCCCGGAGGTAGGCGATAGCGCGGTCGAGCTCTCCTTTCTTGAGGAAGCCTGGTTTGCCCACCAACCGCTTGCGCGTGCAGAAGCGGCAATAGATCGGACATTGATTGGTAACCATGAGGAGGACGCGGTCGGGATACCGATGGACCAGATGCGGGACCGGGCTCATCAGGTCTTCCTCGAGAGGGTCGTCCTCGGCGTCGATATCCGCCATCTCGGCGGAATCCGGTATCACCTGCTTCCAGATCGCATCACCCTTCTCCTTGATTGTGCTGAGCACGGTGGGGGTGATCCGCATGGGGTAGGGGCCGACGATGGCCTCGATTTCCCCTTCGTCCAGTCCGAAGCGGTCAGCCAGATCTTTCGGCTTGACGATGCTTTCCGCGAGGATGCGTCTCCACTCCTCCATAAAGAGTGCTCCTTGATGACGGGGATGATCATTCATGACGCGCAGTGCCGACGCGTCGATGAACGACCCCTCAACCGTTCGCCAGACGACGTGACCCTGCCTTGTTTTCCAAATGGGCGAGAATGGCGTGCGTCTCGCTCAGCACGACGTCGCCGTCTTGAAGGACGGGCACATAATATTGTCCCGAGACGGCAAAGACTTCCTTCCGCTGCGGCCGAAGGTCCGGAACGATGACGTCATCATAGGGCAGCTGCAGCTCAGCCAATTTTCGCCGTACGACCTCACATTCGGGGCACCAATTGACGTGGTACAGGGTCATCGAGTTGCTCCCTCTTGTGCGACCGCACAGGGCACCATCACCGCATCTTTCATGCCGTGGATGACTTTTTTGTCGGCTGGGCAGACGGTCGCCAGGATACCAGCCAGTTCGGCGGTTTCGCCAGTGACGAAATAATAGGGAGAAAGTCTCGCCCGCCCGGCCATCGTCTGGATCTCGCCGGTGTGCGCATCAAAATACTCGACCTGATACTGCCGTCCTTTATGAAACTCCTGCAGCACATAGGGCGTCCGTGGAAACGCATCAAGCGCCATCTGTATGGCGGCGGCCCATTCCTGCTGAGGCAGGTCGTGGCCCACCGACACCCCGCGGCTGCCCCAGGCCAATTCGGAAAAGCCTGAGGGTTTGAGGACAAAATGCCTCTGCTTTTGAGTCGCTGTGCCAAGATCGCTCCAGCTCATCACCGCCCGCCCGCCGATCGAGAGACCCGGAATGACGGCTGACGGAGGCACGGGCGCCGGATCCAGTACCCACGTTCTGGGCATGATGGTCGTTAAATGCACAAAGAGTTCCTCCCCGAGCGCAGTTCGCCAGAAGGCGGCCAAACCCGGATGATGCAGCAGCGCGAATGCAGATTTCTCTTCCAGCGCCGGCTTGTAGGGGGGCGTGACCGACACCCAGCCTTTTTTTGCCGCGTACTGGATCAGCTCGGCTTTCGGGATATTGGGCAGGTCAAACAGTTCGTAGAACCGGTAGATCAACGCGATCGGACGGTCGCCTGCCTCAACCAGCCGCAGCCCATCCTCCGTAAACCGAACCTGGCGGGGGTCGATGCACTGTGTGTCGAGTCCGCGAGCCGTCAATTGCCTGGCCATCCATGTCATCTCTGCGCGGTAGTCTTTTGCTTCCTCTGAAACGACAATCACGACCAATCCAGGATCAACCAGGTGATGGCGCAGCATGCTCGCAAAGCCGTCGATCATGCCGTCCGTGCCGCCGATAAGAGGCTGAGCAAGAGCAAGGTCCGGCGGTGCCGCGGGGCTGGACGGGTGGGCATAAAGCTGCGACATGCAGGCAGTCAATCCGATGCCTCCCGGCACCGAGTCCAATTCCGTGATGACCATGCCGTCCTGTGTGGGAATGATGTCGGGCCGGATAACGCCGGGCAAGTCGTCACGGAACCGCTTCATCCGGCTGTAGGTCAGCAAGCTTTCGGGTTTTCCTTGATCGAGCCAGGCTGCCGCCCAGGGCGGCTGCGTTCCCCGCACGCTTTCAACGTACAGATGGTTCAAGGCGCGGTAGAAGCGCAACAGCTGACCGCCCAATCTCTGGAAAAATGACAGCTGGTCGCTGGAAACAAGCAGCGGATTCAGGCCGATGCGCCACGACGTTTGCCCGGACTCCTGCCGAGACACTCCCATCGCGGGCGCGTCGACTGAAGGTGTAAAGAGACCAGCCTGAATCAGGGCATCACGGATGCTCGAACCGCGGTAGACGAGGTCGGAGGTAGCCAAATCAGACAGGAGATGAGTTCATGCCAGAAGCGACAGATGAAAGGAATCGTAACACGCGCCCTAGGAACCTACAAGGGGCGCGACGAGAGACGAAGAGGGCTTCGCCGGGGAGGCCATGCGCACGCAATTCTTGCCGGCTGTTTTGGCCGTGTAGAGGGCGGCGTCTGCCGCGACGATGAGATCGGAGGGAATAGAGGCATGGATAGGAAACGTCGCGACACCGATGCTGCACGTCAGCGCAAACGGATGCGTATTGAGTGCCGTCAGTTCGGGAAGCATCGTCAGCGTCGTCACCCGATGACGAAGCCGTTCGGCAGCGCTGAGGGCTCCGTCCATGGACGTATCCGGCAGAATCAAGGCAAATTCCTCTCCGCCGTAGCGCGCCGAAAAATCGCTCGCCCGCGCCAAGCCGCGTCCCGGCGCCTGCTGGCTGTCCAGCAGCCAGCCTAGCTCGCGTAGGACCTGATCACCCATCGTATGTCCATAGACGTCGTTGATCTGTTTGAAATTGTCGAGGTCGATGAATAGCAGGGACAGCGGACGCATGGTACGGAGGGCCAGGGCGCAAAGCTGCACTAAGGTCTCTTGAAAGTGCGAATGATTGAACAGACCGGTCAGACTGTCGCGGATAGACTGGTCGCGCAGCAGCTGGTTGGCCTGCATGAGATCCCGGTTCGTATTGGACAGTTTCTTGACCAGGCCCTCGGCTTCCGCCTGTTGACGTTTGATCGCCGTAATGTCCGTGATCGTTTCGACGATATGGGTTTGCCCGCCGAAGGTCTGAACCTGTGCCCACTGGACCAGGAGATACTCGTCGTTCGGCAGGGGTACCTCACTCGCCGTCGGTTTTCCAGTTTCGACGGCTTCCGGCATCTTGCAGAAGGCGCAGGGGGTGGCGCACCCCGCAATTTTTTCGTGACAGGTGAGGTTGGAGATGTCGCCGAATTTGTTTTGAGACGTTTGATTTTGAAATACGACCTTATGGGTCAGGGGATCGATGACCGTGATGATCACCGGTTGCGAATTCAGCAACACTTGGGGGTCGTATTGTGGCCCTTTTTGAGAGAACGCCATCGGTGTCGTATGGGAACAGATGCAATACTGGAATCAGTATTTCAGCGACGCCCGTTTGGGTCAAGAATTTGAGTGTTTTGGGAAGGGGGGTTAGAATGTGCCATCCCTGCGGAATCCTTCATGACGACGCTAATGGCGAAAAAGGCCTCACCCGTGACCACTGCTTCCAGAGCTCTTCCGCAACTCGTCACTAGCCGCGCATGCTCGGAGTGTGAGATTTGCTGTCGGTTTCCAGACCCGGACAGCATCCTGCGGCCCTATTTCACCGACGAGGAAATCGCTCGGGCGGTCGCGCATGGACTCGAGCCGAAAGCGTTTCCTGATGCGCAAGGCTCGCAAATCGCGTTGCTGCCGGATGCGAACGGCGAAGGGTTCCACTGCCCCGCCTTCAAGCCGGACGACGGGATGTGCCGTCTGTACGACCAGCGTCCGCTCGATTGTCAGCTCTATCCGTTGGCGCTGATGTGGAATGCTGCGCATGATCTAGTGATGCTCGGATGGGATGCGAAGTGTCCGTTCGTTGGCGCAGAACCGCCCGCATCGATTCGCCGTCACGCCGACCGTGTGATGAGCCTGCTGGACGAGCCTGGCGCTGTAGAGCAGATCGCCCGGCATCCGCGGTTGGTCGGCCGCTTCCAGGAGGACGTGGTCGTGCTCGCTCCGTTGGCGGCACTGACTGAACGAATCCATGCACGGTGGGCACGACCGCTCAGACGGCTGGTCTGGGATGACCTGCCGCGGGTGGCGGAGGCATTCAAGGACTCCGGGCTCGGCGGGACGGCCGCCGCATACTCGGCCCCGTACCATTATCTCTGGAATGCTCTGCTTCCGTATTGGTGGATCGAACTGCACGGCGCGTTCTGCCTGTTTGTTCAATCGCCGAGCGGATGGTTCATGCCATTGCCGCCGCTCGCCGGCGGGTCGCCTGAGCGGCCGTTGGCTGAGGCCTTCTCCCTGATGCGCCGGTGGAATGGAGTGAGTCCCGTCAGCCGCGTAGAGCACGTACCGCAGTCATGGGTGACGGCGGTGTCGTCCATGGGCTATCGCCTGCAGGCGATAGATCCCGATTTTGTCTATCGGGCCGATGCTCTTGCCCGGCTGGCCGGCGACCGCTACAAGTCGCAGCGGGCGCTCTGCAATCGAGTCGAGCGGGAAACCGAGATCCTGGTC
>JBKPKC010000416.1:0-3823 GCA_046765595.1 Nitrospirota bacterium | reverse complement strand
CATTCGCGCCTACGACAGCGCGTTTCAGAACGTCCCTCATCTCATCGCGTTCGCCATGAAGGCCAACTCCAATCTGGCAATCCTGCGGCTGATGGCGAAGGAAGGCAGCGGGGTGGACATCGTCTCGGGCGGCGAACTGTTTCGCGCCTTGAAAGCCGGAGTCGCGTCGTCAAAAATTGTCTTCGCCGGTGTGGGAAAGAACGCGGATGAAATCCGCGACGCCTTGAAGGCCGGCATTTTGATGTTCAACATCGAGTCGTCGGCGGAAATGCATGCGATCAACGATGTGGCGGCGTCCGTCGGCAAGATCGCGCCGGTCGCCTTGCGGATCAATCCCGACATCGATCCTAAAACCCATCCGTACATCTCGACGGGCTTGAAGAAGAGTAAGTTCGGCATCGCCTCCGACCGCGCCTTGGAAGAATTCCGGGTGGCATCGACGCTCCGGCATATTCACGTCGTCGGCGTCCATGCCCACATCGGCTCGCAGTTGACGGAAGTGACACCCTTCGTCGAGTCCTTGAAAAAAGTTATCGTATTGGTGGATGCGTTGAAAGGCCAGGGGATCAACATCCGCTATCTGAACATCGGGGGTGGGCTTGGCATCACCTACTCCGACGAGAAACCGCCCCTGCCGCATGAATTGGCGGATGCCGTGTCGCCGCTCGTCAAGGGACTGGATCTGACGTTGGTCATGGAGCCTGGCCGAGTGATCGTCGGTAACGCCGGAATTCTCGTGACCAAGGCCCTGTACGAAAAGATCGGCGAGAGCAAGCGCTTCATCATCGTCGACGCCGCGATGAACGATCTGATCAGGCCGAGCTTGTACAGCGCCTACCATGACATCCGTCCCGTGTCGGAAGCCCTGTTGCATCGGCCGAAGCATTCCGTCGACGTCGTCGGGCCCGTCTGCGAATCGGGTGATTTCCTGGCCAAGGATCGTTCGTTGCCTGAGGTGATGCCCGGTGACTTATTGGCCGTCATGAGCGCAGGGGCCTATGGATTCGTCATGGCCTCCAACTATAATTCACGGCCGCGCGTGCCTGAGGTATTGGTCAGGGACGGGGAAGTGCATGTGATCCGTGCCCGCGAAAGTTATGATGACCTGGTCCGCGGAGAAACGATTCCTGCCTTTCTGAGTTGACCGGCGCGCGTACCGAGGCTCGGAAGAGGCGACAACCATGTATAGTCTTTCGTGGAAGGTGTCCCATGTTTAGCGGTTCAATCGTCGAAATCGTCACACCGTTCCGGAGCGGCAGGGTCGATGAGCGTGCCTTCGCCGATCTCATTGAATGGCAGATCGCGCAGGGCACGAATGGCATCGTTCCCTGCGGCACGACCGGGGAATCGGCGACCTTGACGCATGAAGAGCATCATCGCGTCGTAAAACTCACCGTCGAGGTCGTCAATCGCAGGGTGCCAGTGATTGCGGGAACCGGCTCCAACAGCACCGATGAAGCGATCTCGCTCACGCGGCATGCCAAAGAAGCCGGCGCCGATGGCGCACTGCTGATTACGCCCTATTACAACAAGCCGACGCAGGAGGGCTTGTACCGGCACTACAAGGCCGTGGCCGAAGCGGTAGACATTCCTCAGGTGCTCTACAATATCCCCGGCCGCACGGGCGTCAACATGCTTCCGGCGACCGTCGCGCGCCTCGCGGTGATGAAAACCATCGTGGGGATCAAGGAAGGCAGTGGATCCGTCCAACAGGCGTCGGATATCGCGCAGGCGTGCGGCGATCGCCTGACCGTGCTGGCCGGTGACGACGCATTGACACTGCCCATGATGGCGGTCGGGGCCAAAGGGGTGATCACCGTGACGGCCAACCTCATGCCGAAAGAGATGGCGCAATTGGTGGCCGCATTCCTTGGAGGCCGCATCGAGGAAGCCCGACGCATCCATTTTGCCCTCTCGCCGCTGTTCGCCGCATTGTTCGTTGAAACCAATCCTATCCCGGTGAAGGAAGCCTTAGGGATGATGGGCAAGATCGATCCTGAACTGCGCTTACCCCTGTGCGCCATGAACCCGGAAAACCGCAACCAGTTGTCTCGGGTCATGAAAGAACTCCAGCTGACCTGACAGGTCCTCACCCTGAACGTTCACATCTCATGATCAAAGTCATCGTCGCCGGGGCTGCCGGCCGAATGGGAAGCCGGTTGGTCGCCCTGATCAGGGAATCCACCGCGTTGACGCTGGCCGGTGCGATCGAGGGGAGGGGGCATCATGCCCTAGGCCAGGACGCCGGTGAGGCGGCCGGTGTCGGGAGCATCGGGCTTCCGATTACCGACGATCTGCGGCCGCTGCTCGACCGGGGTGAAGTTGTCATCGATTTTTCAGCGCCAGACGCAACGCTGGACCATCTTCGCGCCGTCGCGGGGCATCGACGAGCCATGGTCATCGGCACGACGGGGCTGAACGCCGCCCAATTGGAGGAGATGAAGTCTCTTGCCCGGCAGGTCGCCTGCGTGTTCTCTCCCAACATGAGCGTCGGAGTGAATCTCATCTGTAAAGTGATCAGCGAAATGGCCCGGACGCTGGGAGACGAGTACGACATCGAAGTGATCGAGGCCCACCACCGCCTCAAGAAGGACGCGCCAAGCGGGACCGCGCTGAAAATCGCCGAGGTATTGGCAGCGGCCGTCAATCGCGACCTGAACGAAGTCGGGGTCTATGTCCGCAAGGGTCTGACCGGTGAACGGAAAAAACAGGAAATCGGCATCCAAACGATACGTGCCGGCGATATCGTCGGCGATCACACGATCCTGTTCGGCGGAATGGGAGAACGGATCGAAGTGACGCATCGAGCCAGCAGCCGTGATACCTTTGCGCGTGGCGCCTTGCGTGCGGCGGCCTGGGTCGTCACACGCCCTCCAGGACTTTATGACATGACGGACGTGCTGAACCTCAGGTAGCGCCCGAGGGTGTGCGTAAAGGGGGACAGCGGGAAAAGTGGAGGATGAAGCTGGAGCTCCGCCTGGGCGGCTGGCAGCTCGTTAGGAACGATCGGATAAACGGTTCATCGCGTCAATATCTGGCCGTGAGCGGACGAGGTTCCTGATCCGCTGCCTTCCGACGACCACAGTTCAAGCACGCAAAGACAGTGATCGCCAGGCCAGCATCCAAGTCGACTGCCCGTTCCGGTCGCATTGTTCCGCGGCACTTGTCGCAGGTCTTCATGAAGCTCACTGTAACATTCACATGCGTAAGTGCCTATCCATCGGAAGTACGGGGGAAGACGGGATTTAGGCCTGGAAGAAGCGTGCGGAGTAGGCCATTGGATCTATGAAGCGTCATTGAATCGGCTGGCTGATATCAGCAGAATTCCCTGGTGCGAATGTTGACAGGCGCCCGACCGTCCCCATAGGATTGTGGCGCCACGCGCTTGGCGCCACCATGTATAGAATCATCTTTATCCTGATCCTCCTCATCGTCCTCTATTTTCTCCTTCGCAGTGCGTTTCGGGAATTCGGAGGCCGGCAGACGGAACGTGCTCTGCCCAAGAGCAAGGATCAGATGGTTCAGGATCCGGTTTGCAGAGTGTTTGTGCCGCGCGGCTCGGCTGTGACGGAGGTCATCGGCGGACAAACGTACTGTTTTTGCAGCCAGGGCTGTGCCGCGACGTTTCAAAAGCAGATGACAGGATAGAGGCTTGAGAGACACGGCAACACGGGTCTTGTCGCCGGTTCAGCAGCCGGAATAATCGTAGTCGGAGAGTTTTTCTTCCTTGTCGAATTTGAGCGTAATCTCGCATTGATTGGGCTTGAAGTTGAAAAGCGGGGGGCCGGACTTGCCGCCGGCGATGCGATAGTAGGTCCAGGTT
>JBKPKC010000415.1:0-3345 GCA_046765595.1 Nitrospirota bacterium | reverse complement strand
TCGCTGAGCCGTTCGACGGGGCGTTTGCAGTCTGGGCAGAGGCCATCGGCGACGTCCTTTTCGGTCCAAAATCGTTCATCGAAAGTGCAATACCATCCCGTGTAGGAATCGCGGTATATCAATCCTTTATCGTATAACTCTTGAAGATACCGTTGAACGATTGTTTTATGGGGAGCGTCGGTTGTCCTGATAAAGGCGTCGTTCGAAATATTTAATCTGGTCCAGAGCTGCTGAAACTGTGGAGCGAGCTTGTCGCAGTGGACCTGCGGGTCGATTCCAGCCTTTGCCGCAGCCTGCTGCACTTTTTGCCCGTGCTCGTCGAGACCCGTGAGGAAAAACACCTCCCGGCCGCGAAGCCGCCAATAGCGCGCCAGCACGTCGGCGGCAATCGTCGTATACGCATGTCCGATATGGGGGACGTCGTTGACGTAGTAAATCGGTGTGGTGATATAGAACGTCTGCTGATCGCGCATGGTCGGGGTCCCTGCTCCCCGGCGTCGAGAGCCCTAGGCCGGCTGAGGCGCGGACGTGAGGAGCGCGTCACGCAGCCGCAGCAGTATATTTTCGAGCGCCATCTGTAGATTCAGATGCCTCGTCGCCTGCTGCTGCGTGTCCTCAATCTCGCGCGACAGATCGATCAAGGCATCGGTCGAGGCCTGCCGCGAATCGCGTTCCAGCCTCGACAGGTGGTCCACACAAAGCAACTGCTCGCGATCCCCGCCCACCTGAACGATGATGAGGTCCCTGATCCATCGCGCAATCCAGGACAGCGTTTCAGGGGCACGGTCGGCCTTCGCCAGCGATTCCGCTGCCGTGAGCACATTCGTCACCAACCGTAGAAAATTTGGACTGACGAGCTCGACCATCTCCTGTTGCTGCGACCGGACGGTTTTGAGGTCGGTCAACAAGGCTTCCCCCAGTCGTCCCTCGCTGATCATCGCGAGAAACCGCGCGTCGGCCGGAGGCATCTCACGTTTGAGAATCAAGGCGGCTTCAACGTCGGTGCGCGGCGGCGTGGCGAAACGAAGCGCCTGACAGCGCGATCTGATGGTGGCGGGGAGCGACGCCGGCCGGCTCGTGATCAGAAGAAAGAGGCTGTGGTCGGGCGGTTCTTCCAGCGTCTTCAGCAGGGCATTGGCTGCCCCGATGGTCAGGCGATCGGCATCGTCGATCATGCAGACCTTGCGGTCTCCGGCGAGCGGCCGATACATGATTTGCTGTTCGATTTCCCGGATCTGCTCGATCTTGATCTGGGGAGTCGCCAGTTCACGGTCCGGCTCGACGACGAAATAATCCGGATGGGTGCGCACGCCGATTTGGTGACAGGACCGGCACTGTCCGCACGAATCGAGATCAACGTCCGATGAAGTACGCTCGCAGAGCAGCGCCTGTGCGAAAACGACCGCCGTTGTCCGTTTGCCGATAGCCTCTTCGCCATGAAAGAGATAGGCATGTGCCAGCCGCTGCCGTGCCGCTGCCATCTGCAGAGACGCAATAGTAGAACGATGTCCGATGATCGCGGAAAAGGGCATGTCACCTCGCGCCGGCCCGGCGCTCTCTGCTGCGCAACCACCCTAACACAAGAGACTCAATTTCCGCTCGGACCATCTCGACAGGCCGACTGGCATTGATGACTTTAATTCGACGCGGCGCCTCTGAGGCGAGTCTGAGGAATCCCCGGCGAACACGTTGGTGAAAGGCCCGTGATTCGCGATCCAATCGGTTGGGATTACCGGGCGCGTGCCCGCGTCTGGTCAATCCAGTCGTCACTGGAACGTCGAGGAGCACGGTCAGGTGCGGCACCAGGCCGCCGGTCGCGGCGCGGTTGGCCGTCCGCAACCATGAAAGCGAAAGCCCACGCCCGAACCCTTGGTAGGCGAATGTGGAATCCGCGAAACGGTCACAAAGTACGATGGATCCTCGTGTGAGGGCGGGGAGGATCAATTGAGAGACATGCTGGCTGCGCGCCGCAAGGACGAGTAACGCCTCCGTGCGAGCCGTGATGGGTTCACGCGATGTCGCTGACAGCAACGTTTTCCGAATGGCTTCTGCGACCTTGGTACCACCGGGCTCCCGGGTCGCCGTTACGAGATATCCGGCATTCCGAAGGAGGTCAGCGAGGTGTTGAATCTGCGTGCTTTTTCCGCTGCCTTCAGGCCCTTCCAGTGTCAGAAATGCTCCCCTGGGAGGACTCCGTCTTCTCTTCTGATTCATTGCGCTCCAACCTGCCGGAAAACGCGCGGGATAGTAGTCCAAGTTATTGAAAATAGCAATAAAACCCTTGCGACCCTCCTACCAATCTCTGTATGATGAAAGAGCGGTCCGTGTCGGGCGCCATTTATGTTGAAAGCCTCGCTAAAACGCTACTTTCTGACGGGCTTACTGGTCATTACCCCTATCTGGGGGACCATCCTCATTCTGAAGACGCTTTTCGTCACTGTCGACGGCATCCTCGGTGATCTCCTAGCCCAACTGGTTCCCGACCATTACGTCCCGGGCTTGGGGATCGTCACGCTGATTCTGCTGGTCTTTGTCACCGGCCTGTTTGCAGCCAATTTCATCGGCAAGCAGATTGTGCGGCTTTGGGAAGGATGGCTCAACCGCGTTCCGCTGGTCAGGGGCATCTATTCGACGCTGAAATCCATGATGGATATCCTCTCGTTTTCAGAGCGCGGTTCTTATCACCGGGTGGTCCTCATTCAATTCCCCAAAAACGGACACTACTGCTTTGCCTTTGTGACGGGCGTCACCAAAGGAGATATGCAGGATCTGGCCCAAGAGCCGCTCGTACATGTGTATGTTCCGACCTCGCCGAATCCGACGTCCGGGTATTTTCTTCTCGTTCCCGAGCGCGAAGTGACGGCAATCAACATCAGCGTGGAAGAAGCCATGAAGTTGATCGTGTCCGGCGGATTGTACTCGCCTTCACCGCCGCTCGGAGCCACCGATCCAGAGGCTAGGTGGGGCGGCCCCGTCAAGCAGCCAGAAGCAGGAGTGCCGATCGGATGAGCCGTTCGTCTGCGCAGGAGACTAGGACGAAACTGTCGTCGCATGAACATGGCGACCATCCGCTGTCAGGGATCGCGGCCGTCGTCATGGCGGCCGGCCTGGGCAAGCGAATGCAATCTAAACATGCCAAGGTGCTGCATCCGGTCGCGGGACGACCCATGGTGCTTTACTCGGTCGAACTGGCGCTTACGATCGCAGGGCAGCAAGTGGCGGTCGTCGTCGGCCACCAAGCCGACAAGGTTGGCCAGGTGATCAAGCAGGCCACTGCGGGCAACAACGGGCATGCACCCGTCTCGATCGTCGAGCAACGGGAGTTGTTGGGGACCGGCCATGCCG
>JBKPKC010000414.1:0-2342 GCA_046765595.1 Nitrospirota bacterium | reverse complement strand
GTTCAACAAGGGCGGATCCCGGGAACTCGATTGCGAAGCAATCGGGGGCGTGCGGGTGAAATAATCGCCAGGGCGGAAGGCTGATGATCATCGACATTTTCATCCGTTGGCTCATCGGTAGAAACGCAGTCCGGACACCTGTGAGACCAATTCATCGACCCGCCGATTCACGGCGCTGAAAGGATCCATGCACAGAATGGTTTCCTCCCAATACCCATTGAGCTTGAGATATGTCCAATCGACGGTATAAGAGCGGTTCTTTGCGCGAGCGAACCTGATGAAGTCGCCGCGTACCTTCGCCCGGGTCGTTTGGGGCGGCGTCGACATGGCGCGCTGGATGGCGTCCTCTTCGACCACCCGCTCGACCAGGCCGCGCGATTCCATGAGATAGTACAGTCCCCTTGTGCGCTTGACGTCATGGAACTGAAGATCCAGGAGGAACACGCGGGGGTCGTCCCAGCTGCAGCCCTTTCTGTCGACATACGATTGAATGAGGTGGCGCTTGGTGATCCAGTCGATCTCCCGGACCAGCTGCATGGGGTCGTCTTCGAGTTTGTCCAGAATCGCCGCCCAACGCTTCCACACGTCGTCCAGAATCGGATCATGGTCTTGTTGGGCCAGGTATTCCTGGGCCCGCTCGAGATAGACGCGCTGGATCTCGACGGCAGTCATCTGCCGCCCGTCGTCGAGCTTGACCTTCCGCTTGACCGTCGGGTCGCGCGAAATTTCCCTGATCGCCTTGACGGGGTCCTCCAGTTCCATCCCGTGCACGGAAAACCCCTCTTCGATCATCGAGAGCACGAGCGTCGCAGTCCCGACTTTCAGATACGTGACCAGTTCCGACATGTTGGAATCGCCGACGATGATGTGCAAGCGACGGTAGCGTTCGGCGTCCGCATGCGGCTCATCCCGCGTGTTGATGATGCTGCGGGACGAGGTAGTTGAGGACGACGTCTTTTCATGAATGTGCTGCGCCCGTTGTGAGATGAAAAACTGAGGCTTCCCCGACACCTTCAGCACCTTGCCGGCGCCGCTGTAGACTTGCCGCGTCACAAAGAAGGGAATGAGCTGCTCGGTCACTTTCCAGAAATCGACGTCCCGGCGCATCAGGAAATTTTCGTGGCAACCGTAGGTATTACCGAGAGAATCCGTGTTGTTCTTGAAGATGTAAATCTCCCCGGACAATCCTTCCTCGCGCAGCCGTTCCTCGGCCGCAGGCAAACAGGCCTCCAACAGGCGCTCGCCGGCCTTGTCATGGACGACGAGGTCGAGAATGTTGTCGCACTCGGGAGTGGAGTATTCCGGATGGCAACCGGTGTCTTGGTAAAACCGCGCCCCGTTCACCAGGAACGCGTTGGACGGCCAGCTGTTGGGGATGAGTCCCTCGAAGATATAGCCCAGCACCTTCTCCATCGGCAGGTAGATCCGGCCGTTGGGCGAGAAAATCAGCCCGTACTCGTTCTCGAGCCCGAAGATCCGCTGCTTCATGGGACCGGGAGATGGCATAAGAGGAGAATACACGCCCTCCGCCTCATCTTCAACAGAAGCGGAAGGAATCGCAGGACGTTAGGAGAGAAACTGCTTGGTTTCGGCGGGGCTGTATCGGCGGAACTTCCGATTGTCCCTGGTACGATCCAGAACCGCTACTTCGAGACTTTCGAGCGAGAGCTTTTGATTGCCCGTCTGCTCGAGCGCTACGATGCAGAGATTCAGGGCGGTTTTGAGATCAGGCGGCCCCGTCGGCACCTTTTCTTTGAGCGCGGCCTGGACGGCCTCGGATTTCCCTCCGATGACGGCGAACTGCTTTTCGTCGATGATGCTGCCGTCGAACGAGATCCGGTACATCTCGTTCGTGTGCCCGTTGTGCCCGATCTGGACGACGAGAATTTCAACTTCGAGCGGCTTCATCTCCTGGCTGAAGATCGTGCCGAGACTTTGGGAGTAGCCGTTCGCGAGCGACCGTGCAGTGACGTCCTCCCGGCTGTACATGAACCCCTTCAGATCCGCATGACGGATGCCCGCCTTGCGGAGGTTTTCAAACTCGCTGTATTTTCCCGCGCCGGCGAACGCGATGTTGTCATAGATCTCGGAGATCTTGTGAAGACTGGCGCTCGGATTCTCCGCGGCCAACAGAATCCCGTTGAGGTATTCCATGGCGATGATGGACCGGCCTTTGGCGATGCCTTTTTTGGCATACTCCGCCTTGTCCTGCATCATCTGTTCTGGCGAGACGTAGTAAGGCAACGGCATCGACTAGCTTCTCCTGCGTTGGCCGATCATCGTTTCAAATAGGACTCGGACTCGTTCTTCAGCCACGTCCGTAATACCCTCCTGGCTGACGA
>JBKPKC010000413.1:0-8752 GCA_046765595.1 Nitrospirota bacterium | reverse complement strand
TCTTTATATCGTCGGACAGTTCGACGTGCGCCGGTACGATCCACGGAGCTGCCGTATCGAGCTCATGGAATTCGGATCGCTAGAGACCGGTCTGCTCTATCTCGGCACGTTTGATACCGATGCCTCCGGTGGTTGGAAATTTTTTTCTTCCGACTTGCGATCGGAACGGCCGTTTCCACCTCCCTAGCGAGGAGATTATCCGCGTGAACCAGCCGATCGTTGGGTTTCACCAGGACGAATACGGCGACTGGGTGGCCGACTTGGCTTGCGGCCATGGACAACATATCCGGCACCAGCCCCCGATGACCAATCGGCCGTGGGTGACGACCGAGGAGGGCCGGCGACAGCATCTCGGGGAAGCGCTGAATTGTAAAAAATGCGACGAGGAAGCGCGGGGTTAATGAAATTTTCTGGTCCGCTTTCTGGTGCACTGGTAGTCTTCCCAGATGGTGGTGCTCCGCTACAAGCAGACGCAGGGGTTTACGCTCACAGAGGTGATGGTCGCGGTTGCGATTGTTTCTCTTCTCGCGGCCGCGGCGGCCATTCTTTTCCCCCAGTACGTTGAAAAGGCGAAAGCAGCGGAGGCTGAGATCGCGTTGGCCGAGGTCAAGCGGCTGGAGAACGACTTCTTTGCTCGGACAGGCACCTTCTCCTCCGATCTGAATCAGATCGGCTATCAACCGGTTCCTCCGCTCAAATACCACACCGTTTTCGTGCAGGTGGAAAAAGGACCGCAAGGGTGGGCCTATATGGTGCTGCTGATGCCTAACGGCGAAACGAAATCCGGCGGCACCTATGTGTCACAAGGATCGGACGGGCGGATCGTGTCAAACCTGAGCGGGCAGGCGATGCGGAGCGGCTCGGCCTCCGGCTGTTCCGTGTGGAGTGGGTGGGGAACCATGGAAGGTGGACGTATTGAAGGAGAGGAAAGCATCGCTTCATCGAGCAACGGGACGCCGCCCTGTGGTGGCGGCGGCGGACGCGCCATACCACAGAGCGGAGGTTCCGGTTCGGGTCCTGCGGTATCAAGCAAATAGCTCCTTGTCAGAGGGCCAAAGTCAGCACGCCGTCGGGGGAGGTGACGCTCATGCCCAGTCCGGGTTCACGCCAGGGGAGCAGGCGGGGGCCGTCATACCGGTAGCCGCCTGTGATCGGATCGTGGTCGAGAAGCAACGGCGTATCCAGATCAAGAATGTCAAAGCCTTTCATGCCTAGGACGAGGCTGAATGAACAGCCCATGGCGATCCTGGTTTCCACCATGCCGCCGATCATCAGCTTGAGACCCGAAGCCAGGGCATATGAGGCGATTTCCTGGGCCTCCATCACGCCCGTCTTCATGATCTTGATGTTGATATAGTCGGCGGCGCGTTCCGCCACTACCTGTCGTGCCTCCGCCAGTGATCGCACCGATTCGTCGGCCGCAACTGGGATGCCGGTCTTCCGCCGAATTTCGGCAAGTCCCTCGAGATCCTCCCGCACGAGCGGTTGTTCCAGGAGTAGGAGCCGGGCTCCGACACCTGCCGCGCCCTTCGCAAAGCTTAGACATTCCTCGCGTGAGAACCCTTGGTTGGCATCGCCGATGAAGGCCACGCCCGGAAATGTCCGATGGATCGCTTCCAGCCGCCGGACGTCGCCATACACGTCCTTCCCGATCTTCATCTTGAAAAGACGGAAGCCTTTCGCGTACCACTCTCGGGCTAGCGTTAACGTCTTCTCGGGTGTTTCAATAGGAATTGTGATGTCGGTCTCATGCTCGCGGACCTCGGCGGCGCCCCATAAGGTCCACAAGGGGAGACGACGCGCGCGGCAATGGGCGTCGAGGAGTGCTGTTTCCAACGCACAACGCGCCGCTGGTTGGCGGGGCGCTTGCTCCCGAAGCCGCTGCGCAATGTCCTTGAATTGATCGGCCGGATAGCCCAGCATGGTGCGGCCCAGCTGGTCCACGGCAGCGAGACTCGCGGCACGAGTTTCGCCGCCGACTTCCGGGAATGGCGCGGCTTCGCCGTACCCTCGCGTTCCATCGGCCAACGTCAGTCGGACGAAGAGGGTTTCTGCAAGTGTTCGGGAACCGGTTGCGACGACAAACGGATCCGTGAGGGGAATGTCCATCGGCCAGTAGTCGATCCGCTCGATGACCTCCGCCTGTCCGTTCATCGCAAGGCATCTTAACCAGAAACGATGATGAAGCCAATCCGAGGGATGTTCCCTCCACACCGGTTATGGATCGGTCGGCCGGACCAGAGAACATGAACGACGCCTTTCGTTCAATGAGACTCCTGGTCGTGTTGTTGCTGATCCTGGTCGGCGGATGGCTCGCTCTCCCGTCGATCGCGTCGGTCCTGCTTGAATGGTGGCTCGCGCGCCAGGGGTATGAACAAGTCGAGGTGCGCGTCGGCCGTCCGGGGTTGCGGTCGATGTCGGTGCCTCGCATTGCGCTGGCGCGGCGGCTGACGGGCGAAATGGTCACGATCGCCATCAGCAACGCTCAGGCTGAATACACGTTGCTGGGACTGGCCTCGGGTCGTGTCGATCGCCTTACGCTTGAGCAGGTCTCGGTTGAAATCCTGACGTCTCCGGCGCACCCAAATCATGAAGAGTCTCCGACCAAGCCGGTTCAGGACGCGCCCGATTCGTTGCTCAATGCACTGACGGCCAGCGACGTGGTCCAGCGGTTACCCTTTTTTCCCTGGGATGAAGTCCGCCTCGAAGAAGTGAAGCTCTTTCGCGAACAGGCCACGGGACCGCTTCGCACCGTCGTAATGGGGGGAACGATCAAGCACGAGCGGGAGATGCTGGTGGCCGAGATGCTGCTTCAAGGCGTCGACACGATTCCCTACGAGCTGCGCATCACGGGTCAATCTTCTGCCGATATGTCACTGCAGCTGCGTGCGGCTCAACCCAATGCCGCCCCGTTCGTGCTGTGGCGCTCGCAGGCAATTCCCAAGGAAGCCCAAGTGCACATCGAAGGCGTGTTGGAAATCAACGTGCGGGAACTCGCTCCCTTTCTTGCGCTCGTGATTCCGGTCGGACCGGAATGGCAAAAGTTCGATGGCAACGTGACCGTACATTGGGCGGGCACAGCGGCGTCGGGTGTGCCCGTGTCCGCCCTGTTGAAGGATCCGGCGACGGAAGTCAACGCGACTGTCCAAATTTCGGCCGTTCTTCCGGAACTGCAGGGGTACGGAAAGGACCTTGCGCTCAAGACCACCGGAACGCTCTCCGGCAATGCCCGATTGATTCATTGGACTCTGGCAGCCGGCGCCTCGGCAACGGCAACGGTCAGCGGCAGCGCGTTGAAAACCATCGAACCGCTCGGGATCGTTCTTCAGTACGGACCCCAGCTGGTGCGCTTCGACAACGTCCAAGAAACCACGGGGGAACTGTTCTGGAACGAATCGCCGCCGCGTTTCACGGCGTCGGGACCGGTGCGTATGTCGTATGGTGTACAGGAGGGACCGATCTACGCCGAATTCGTCATCACGCAGATGGTCGGCCGGGGACTGACGCTTGACCACGCTGAAGCCCGTATGCTGCTCAAAGGAAATCTGCCCCACGGCTGGCTTCACCGGGTGAATGTCAAACAGCTCACGAGCCAGGTTCACGGCACGGCGACATGGACGGGGACGACGCTCCGGGGCATCTTGGACCCATCCTCGAGCGTGGCGTTCGTGGACTTCAATCAGGGGCCGGTTCACATCGGCGGCGGCACGTTTCACCTCGAGGAGCCTCTCCGCCTTGATATCGATCTCGCGACCAGACGGTGGTCGTCGAGTCCAGCCAATTGGACGTGGGGGGCCCCTCGCCTCCAGGTGGGCACCTCCCGCGTCGCGATCCAGCGAGCCCTGCTCAAACTTGAACGGATCGAGGGCTCTCCCAAGGCGTACCATGCCCACTTGAGCGCGGCCGCTGAAGGCGTTCAGGTTGAACATACGCCGGCGCAAAGCGCCCCGTTCGACCTCTCGATCCGCATTGAGGCTGATCCGCAGATCGTGAAGGCGGAGATCCAAAGCAAAAGCCGGGAGCATCCGGTCAAGTTGGTCGCGAACCTGGAACATGAATGGTCGACCGGGCGGGGCTTCACCCATGGGTCGCTTGAACCGGTGACCTTCAATCGGGCCACCTTTCGACTCGGTCAACTCTGGACTCCCTGGTCCTATCCCATGGATGTCACCGAGGGAAGCCTGACCGGAACGTTTGATTGGCGGTGGTCGACCAATGCCCAGCAACAATTCCACGTTCAGGGAGGATCGGTCGATCTCGTCATGGACCGCTTGGGTGGGCAGTATCGCGACGTCGCCCTCAGCGGCGTCTCGACGAAACTAAAGATGGCGTTTGAAGGGTTCGAGCGGGTTGCCGTGTCACGTCCCGCGGACGTCGCGATCGCTTCCATTCAAACAGGCGTCGATGTGACCGATCTCACAATGACCGTCGACGGGGAGTGGGATCTGCATGAAAAGCTGCCGCTGGTCGAAGTGCGGAACATTCGGTGCGGGTTGCTAGGCGGCACGGCGACGAGTCAGGGGGTGCGTGCGGATCTAGGCTATCCCCCCTATGGACTCACCGTGCTCCTTCGAGAACTCGACCTGCACAAGATTTTGAGCCTTGAGCAGCAAAAGGGCCTGGAGGGCACGGGCGTATTGGACGGGACGATTCCCCTGACGGTCACGTCGCACGGGCTCTCCGTGAAGGACGGATCCTTCGAGGCGCGTCCGCCGGGCGGCGTGATTCAATATGCCGCTTCTCCTGACGCCGCTCAGGCTGTGACACAGGCCAACGCCAACATGCAGATGGTGCTCCAGGCCCTCAGCAACTTTCACTATAATGTGCTACAAGTGGGGGCACAGTATGGCGAAAGCGGCATGTTGCAGTTAGAGGCGCGGCTGGAAGGAAAGAACCCGGATCAGAAAAAGAGCCCGCCAATCCATTTCAACCTCACGGTGCAGGAAAACATTCCGGCCTTGTTGAAGAGTCTCCGGCTGGTCGGCGATCTCGAAGACTCGGTCCGTCAAAGATTTTCGAAGCCGTGATGTGACGGAAGAAACAGGGCACGGCGCATGATGAATGTCGGGGTCGCAGGTCTGTTGTGTGTGATGCTGGCGGGATGCACGCCGAGAGTCGAGGTGGCGGCTCCCGACAAACCGATCACGATCAATTTGAACGTCAAGATCGATCACGAAATCCGGGTCAAGGTCGACAAAGAGCTCGATCAGGTCCTGTCGAAAAACAGCGGGCTATTCTGATGCCGCCGGGGGATGGCATGCGAAGACAGATTGTTCGATGGGTGGTCGGCCCGGCCATGCTGTGGTCGGCGGCGCTGGGAGTCGCATTCGGCCTTTCGCTCGAAGACGCAAAGACCCAAGGGCTGGTCGGGGAAAGGCCGAACGGCTACCTGGGGGTCGTCCATCCCGGCTCGCAAGAGGCGGAAGCCCTGAGCAATGAAGTCAATGCCAAGCGTCGCCAAGCCTACCAGGACATCGCGTCCAGGAACAAAACCCAGCTTCAGGCGGTGGAGGCGCTTGCCGGCGAGAAAGCCATCCAAAATACAAAACCAGGGCATTTGGTGGAAGGCCCGGGCGGATGGACAAAAAAGTAGCCAGCGATGCGAACGACGCCAAAACATTTTTCACAGGCTGGCTACGCATAGCGGTCGTTCTGCCAAGGCAATGCGCTGTTGGAATACCCACGCACCTCCCAAAAGCCTTTCTCGTCCTTGTCTGAGAACGTGATGTGCTTGATCCACTTGGCGCCTTTCCACGCGTAACGCTTGGGGACGATGACCCGGACGGGGCCGCCATGCTCCTTGCTGAGCGGCCGGCCATTCCACTTGGAGGCGAGCAGGACGTCGCCGTCGGCGCAGGCATCGAGCGGTAAATTGGTCGTATACTCGTCATACGATGTGAAGAGGACGAATTTCGCCAACGCCAGCGGTTTGACGACTGCCATGACGTGCCGGAAACTGACCCCTTCCCATTCGTTGTCGAAGCGGCTCCAGGACGTCACGCAGTGGAAATCCGAAATGTCTTTGAAGGGCGGCTGTGCAAGAAACTGTTCCCAGTTCCATGTCACAGGTTCGGCCACAAAGCCGCCGATTGTGATAGTCCAATCAGCGAGCGCGATCTCCGGCTTCTGTCCGAGATCAAGGACCGGAAAGGTCTCCACGACGTGTTGTCCTGGCGGCAGGCGATCATCTCCCTCATAAAACACTTCTCGCTCTTCTCCGCCCCGGCGAGCTTTGGCCCACTGTTCTTTGGTCTTGGTCAACCGGCTCGGTTCATCCATCGGCGATCCTCCTTTCCACAGGGTAGGCCAGGATAGTGGGTTCTGACAAGTCGTACGCAGAGGACGCCTAAATCCTTGTCTTGCCTAGGCATCTGGGTGACCTGCTACACTTGAAGGCAGTGCGCCGCCCGGCATAAGAGTGAAATGAAGCACACGTTGGCATTCTCCCTTGCGGTCTGTACCCTGGCGATTGTCGTCGCCGCGTCAGGCGAAGCATTGGCTGCTCGAAAAGCATCCAAGGACTCGCCACTCATTCCGGCCAAGGGATCGATCGCAGGTCAGCCGGCGGTACCGCAGGCCAAACCGGCCCTCGCAGGACGGGCCTCGAAACCCGCAGCGGTCGAGGCACCCTCTTCGAAACGAAAGAGCCATCGGCCGATCAAAGCTTCGAAGAAAACAGTCTCCAAAGCAGTCGTGCAACCGAGGACAGACCTGACTCACTATGGGATTCTCGAAAATTCCCAGCGTTACGATCCCCGTCCACCCGCAGATTCCGTCGGTGTCCCGCATCCTCAGGCTCTGGATCTGACGCATGATCATTTCCAAGAGTTGGACCGTAATCAGGACGGCAAGATCGATCCCGTGGAACGGGCATTCGGCCGTATCGATATGGATCGCGACCTCCATACCCGTACCCTGCAGTAACTGACGCTTTTCCATCTTTTCCCCTTTCATTCTTGCCCCTTGAATGAGGACTGCCGAGCGGGCTGTCCTGGGACGGCGGTTCTTGCTTTCCGGAGCGGTCTGCAGCCAACGACGTTGACAGTGGTGGTCCGAGTCCCCATGATACGCGCCATGACGCAGAAGATGCCGCGAAGGACGCCGGGAGCGCAGGCGCTGACGTCTGCATGAGCGCACGCAATGATCACAGCGCAACTCCGGACGCCTATGGCCTCTTGTCAGACGATGAGGACGACCGTGTGCTGGCGGACAATGTTCATCCCTCGAATTGGGTGAACCCGGAACCAGCCGGTCGTTACAACATCGTCGTGCTGGGGGCCGGAACCGCCGGACTGATCACTGCTGTGATCGGCGCGAGTCTCGGTGCCAAAGTGGCGTTGATCGAAAAGCATCTCATGGGGGGGGATTGCTTGAATGTCGGGTGTGTGCCCTCCAAGGGCATCATTCGCGCGGCTCGTGCCTGGGCGGATCTCCGGGGCGCGGAGGACTTTGGAATCAGGATTCCACAGGGCGTCACGTACGATTTCGGAGCGGTGATGGCCCGGATGCGAAGGCTGCGCGCGCGGATCAGTCATAATGATTCCGCCCACCGCTATGCGAAACTGGGTGTGGACGTCTTTCTCGGCCACGGGCGGTTCACTAGCGGTGCGACGATTCAGGTCGACGGTGACGCAGGAAACCGGACGCTCGCATTTGCCCGGGCCGCCATCTGCACCGGCGCGCGCGCTTCCGTACCGGGTATACCCGGTCTTAAAGAGGCGGGCTACCTGACCAACGAGTCGGTGTTTTCATTGCGCCGGCTGCCCGGCCGAATCGCGGTAATCGGCGCCGGTCCCGTCGGCTGCGAATTGGCGCAGGCCTTTGCACGATTCGGCAGCCGGGTCCACTTGATCGAAGCGATGCACGGCATTCTGCCGAATGAGGACCGGGATGCCGCTCAAATTCTCGGCCAACAACTGGCGAAGGACGGCGTGACAGTCGTTTGCTGCGCGCAAGGACTCGAGATTGCTGCCACCTCCGAAGGGAAACGGGTGACCGGGCAGTCGCACGGCCGGCATTACGAGGTCATCGTTGACGAAATCCTTGTCGGCGCTGGCCGAGCGCCAAATGTCGAGCGACTGGCATTGGAGACCGCCGGCGTCGCCTTCGATCATAAGGGCGTGACCGTCAACAGCCGGCTGCAAACCAGCAACCCCAAAATCTTTTCGGCGGGCGACGTGTGCTCGCGTTACAAGTTCACCCATGCGGCCGACGCCATGGCTCAGATAGTCGTCCAGAATGCGCTGTTTCCACATCCGTTCGGACTTGGCTACGCGAGCGTCGACTCGCTCATCATCCCCTGGTGCACCTACACCGAGCCGGAGATCGCTCATGTCGGGCTGTATGAGAAGGATGCCATAGCCAGTGGCATTGACGTTGAAACATACACGTTCAAACTCGACGAAGTCGACCGCGCCATTTTGGACGGCCAGGAAGAAGGTTTCGCGCGCATCCATATTCGCAAAGGCACGGACAAGCTGCTGGGCGCGACCATCGTCGCCGCCCATGCCGGTGATCTCATCAACGAGTTCTCGGTGCTGATGAAGGCCGGCGCGGGGATCAAAACGATCGCCGGGACCATCCACCCGTACCCTACCCAGGCCGAGGTGAACAAGAAGGTTGTGAACCTCTGGCGGAAAGCGCACTTTACTCCCGCCACGAAGCACATGTTGACGCGGCTGTTTGCCTGGACGCGCCGGTGAGAGTGAACGGATCTCTGCATCGCCTGCAGTGGTCGCTTGGACTCCTCGCC
>JBKPKC010000412.1:0-6700 GCA_046765595.1 Nitrospirota bacterium | reverse complement strand
GTTATGGCCTGCCTTCCTTCTCGCCCGAATTGATGCGAGTCGACGCAAGTCGCTTCAGAATGCCGGCATCCTAGCCTTCAGACGATAAATCACCGCCTTGTCGTCACCGTAGACCTGGCTCCAAGCGGCGTCACGGGCCAGCCACTCCTCCAACGGCGTTTGCCTTTTGACCAGCGCCCAATCGACTGCGTATTTGGTCAGCACGGTGAGGTCCGGTTCGGCTCCGCTCAAGGCGAGGTAATCGCGGAGGATGTCGCGTTCATGACGCTGCCAGGCGGGCATCCGGCCGTCGATGAAAATTTTGGTGTCCGGCAGCCACCAGAGCAAAAACCCGCCATAGGCATAATCATTGTATAACCGTTCACCGGCTTGGTCATGATGTGCGCGAATCCATTCCACCGCTTCAATCGGATAGGAGGTCGTTCGAAAAAATTCCGCCGGGTTGGTGCCGGAGAGCACGACGCGATCCACATGCTCAGATCCGAGCCACCACAACATACCTGCCGTGAGGACAGCAGCCGCTAGTCCGGCTTGCTTGACTGTTGCACCGGTCATCGGCCATCGCCGGGAAAGCCGCTCATACGCACCGGCCAGGACATCGACG
Organism: Nitrospirota bacterium; assembly: GCA_046765595.1. GTDB lineage: Bacteria > Nitrospirota > Nitrospiria > Nitrospirales > Nitrospiraceae > Nitrospira_C. The sequence continues at coordinate 6,096 of JBKPKC010000412.1, read as the reverse complement.
CAGAACGGGAGGCTGACCATAAGAAAGAAGGGGATGTTGCGCATGTGGCGGAACGAGAATGCGAGAAATACGCCGCCAATGACCCATCGCACCGGCTCCACTTTCCGATACCACAACGCCATCCCGATGCCTAGGACGAGCAGATACAACACGTATCTGCGTCCGGCCACACCGGTCATCGAGAGCGGCTGCCATTCCTGCAACGTTTCCAACATGAACCGATTGGACAGCGAACCAACAATTTCGGCGTGTAAACGCCATCCGTACGGATTCACCAGCGTGATCGCGGCAGACACGACCGCAATGACGGCGAGCCACCATAGATCTTTTCCGGAGAGAAGCCGTTCATCCCAGCGGCCACTGGACACCAAACCCCGATTCGACAGCCATTTGGCAATCACCGTGGTGACGAAGACCAGTCCCAGAACCATTAACCCGGCGACGAAGCCGCCATGCAGATTCGCCCAAAGCAGAAACAGCGGAGGAATCCACCAGCGGACCGACCTCTTGCCGTCCTGCCAGCGCTTCACGATCCAGGCAAGCAGGGCGATTCCCAATAATGTGACGAGCTGGGTTCTTGCCCCGAGATACGGCAGGGCGACCCAGAGAGAAAGGGCGCAGGCCAGTCGCGAGAACGTCGGCCCTCGGGAAGCCACTGCTGCGCCGAGCAGCCAGGCACACATCGTCACGGCCGCAAAAAACAGAATGATGCCGAGGGCGCCGAACACTGAATAGATGCCCGCCATGAGCACGTCGGAGAGCCAGGCATGCTCTACCCACGCCCAGTCCGGCATGGTGTGCGAATAGGGGTCCGTCTGGGACAGCGGCAGGCCATGATGCAGAACATCCAAGCCGGTCCGCAGATGCCAGCCGAAATCCGGCTCAGTCAGCGGCTGCAGGGCGAAGTTGGCGATGATGATCAGGAGCAGGAGAGCCAACGCGGCGTTCCCCGCCATACGCGATGCCTCAGAAACCAGACGGCGTCGGACGGTGCCTCGCCATCAGATTTTCCATGACGAGCCATTCGACATCCGTTCTCAGAAAACAGGCGACGGCCTCTCGGGGCGTACAGACAATCGGCTCATCGACGTTGAAAGAGGTGTTCAACAAGACCGGAACGCCCGTTCGACGGGCGAACGACTCCAACAGCTGGCGGTAGCGTGGATTCGACTCGGCATCAACCGTCTGCACTCTCGCGGTGCCGTCGACGTGCACGACGGCGGGAATGACGCCCTTCATTGAAGCCCGCACCCGGGCGGTGTGAAGCATGAACGGAGAGGGCCGTGACAAGTCGAAATATTCGCCCGCCCGTTCCTCTAACACCGACGGGGCAAAGGGCCGGAACGGCTCCCGTCGTTTGACTTTCAAATTGATCAGGGCCCGCATGTCTTCGCGACGCGGATCAGCTAGCAAGCTCCGGTTGCCGAGCGCACGGGGCCCCCATTCCATCCGGCCTTGAAACCAAAACACCAGCCGGCCGGCCGCCAGTTCACCGGCGACCTTTTCACAGAGCAGCGCATCTTCCAATCGCTCGACGGCCAACCCGGCTTCTTCCAGCGCGGCCCGGCATTCGTCTTCGGAAAATCCCGGCCCCCAGGACGCGCTCCGCATGACCGTTCGAGCCGACATCCCGCCTCTTCGCTGGGTCAGCCACAAGGCCGCTCCCAACGCGGCTCCGGAATCGCCGGCCGCAGGAGGCACGAAGAGTTCGTCAAAACCCGCGTCCGTCAGTAGGCGGCTGTTGGCGACGCAGTTGTAAGCGACTCCTCCCGCCAGGCAGAGCCGATTCTCGTTTGTCAGGCTTTTGAGCTGCCGCGCGAGGTGAAGGAGCGTCTCCTCGAGCACCGCCTGGGCACTGGCCGCCATATCTTGATGACGCGGCAGAATGTCTTCGTCCGGCCGTCTCGCAGGACCGAAGAGCCGGAGAAAATCGGAGGAAAATATGCGCCGTCGCGCAAGATGGAAATCCAAGAGCCGGGTGTTGAGTCGAAATCCGCCGTGCGGCACCGTGCTCAGCACGCGCTCGCGCAGCGTCTGGGCGAAGTGCGGAGCGCCGTAGGCTGCCAACCCCATGACGATGTATTCATCATGATCCGGTTTGAACCCGAGGTACGACGTGATTGCTGCATAGAACTGACCAAGCGAATGCGGAAGGGGAACGCGTCGAATGACCTGGATCTGTTCACGGTCAGCCCTGGCAAGCAAAGTGGTATGCGCCTCAGACGCGCCGTCCACCACCATGACTGCCGCACGCTCGAACGGTGACACCATCACCGCGCTCGCGGCGTGGCAGAGATGATGATCAAGAAACACGATCGGCGGACAGCGCGTACCGTCAATGAGGCGCGACAGATAGCCGCGCAAAAACGCCAGCTCTGTCCACTCTTGAGTCAGACGCTCGACAGTGCGCGCGCCTTTGACCGCGAACAGCCTCGGTGATTGCAGCATGGCGCCGATTGTCAGGACAGCGCGCCGGCCGATCTGCCAATATTTCCACGGAACAGCGACAGCATCGAGGTCCTCGAGCCTGATGCCGGCGGTGTCGAGACAGAATCGAACGGCATGGATGGGCAGGGCCGTGACATGCTTGACTCGGACGAAGCGCTCTTCTTCGGCGGCCGCGATGATGCGGCCGTCGTCGACCAGGGCGGCCGACGCATCGCGCATGTTTGAGAGGCCCAGAATGCGCATCCGCCGGTAGGATAAAGGAGCCGGTCGGCTCTGACAAGTTGCTTTCAGGCAATGATTCCGGTACCGTGAGCTACTTCATGCGCACGAGCGGACGTCTCAATCCGGACGTGTTCACCCGGCGTTCCTTCGGCGTGAACCTTTGTCGCGCCGGGCTTCTGGCGGCCCTCTTTCTGGCTTGTACGAAACAGGAGCTGCCCGACCTGGGACCGCGTCTGCCGCAGACTGCCGCCGTGGAGGTCTCGCCCTCTCTCCTCGCCGTCAAAGCGGAATACACCGACAATTGCGGCCATCTGCAGATCATCGAGTTCGGATCAACCCTTCAAGACCGGATCATCGAAGCGATCAACCGAACATTTGCCTCCGTCGTCCGACCAGGCTCGGGAGTGAAGCCGGACGTTGTCGTCCGCGTCAATCTCGTGCAATCGAACTTCTCCCTGCGCATGGACGGCATCTACGATCGCGCCGACACCGCTCTGCAGTTGGGCGGTCTGGTTTCCGTGGTCGATCAGAAAGGCACGACCTCGAGGGAGCACGAGGTGCAGGTGGCCCATAAAGGCCGCGTCCGGATTCAGCCGATGCAAAAGAATTGCGACTACATGTTGGACGAGTATATTGAGGATGCGTCCCGGGAGTTCGCTTTTAAAGTCACGGAGGTGTCCCGACGTCAACTTGCCCCAGCCGGAATTGCGGCGCCCGCCGCGGCGGGTCCACCAGCGGCAGGTGCAACCGCGGCGGCAGCGGCCGGGGCCCCGGCTGCTATTCCGGTTCCCGTCCCTGGTCGGTCGGCTGCGTCTCAAGCATCGGCGCTTTCCTTTAAAGCCACCCTGCTGGATGACAACAGCAACTTGATCTTTGAAGGCGGCGAGCGGATTCGCGTCCGGGTGGACGTCGTGAATACAGGTCCGCAGGAGCTGCAAAATGTGACGGCCAACCTGTCCGGCACCCCGGTGGTGCTCGAGCAGTTCCCGGCCACCACGCTCTCGGCCGGCCGTCTGCAGGCCGGACAGTCGCGGTCTATCGAGTTCGTCGCGACGCTTCCGCAAGGCATGCAGCCGCAGAACGCGGAGCTCCAAGTAACCGTCGCCGATCCGGCAGCCGTCGCCCCCCCTTCGCAGGTCCTTTCCCTCTCAATCCGGCCGAACGGGTTAAAATCGGACGACGTCGATCAAGTCCCAGCCATACCCGTAGGATTCAAGCGTCCCAATACCTATCTGATTTCCATCGGCATTGGCTCCTATCGCGATCAGCAGTTGTCCGTTCGCAAATATGCGGCGGGCGACGCAGAATTGCTGACCAGCTACTTTCAATCGGTCGGCGGCTTGCCCCCGTCGAACGTTCGATTGCTGCAAGATTGGAAGGCGTTGCGGCCGGACATCGACGAAGCGCTAATGGACTGGCTGCCGGGCCACATGAACAAAGAGGCGGTGGTCATCGTGTATTTTGCGGGACTGGCCACGGTTGCACCGAGCGGCGACGTGTTTCTCGTTCCCTACGACGGCAGTGTCGCCACCACGTCTCGATCCTTGCCGCTCAAGGATTTAGAGGCGGCGCTCAACCGGCTAAAAGCTAAACAGACGCTATTCGTCTTCGACGGGATGGTGGCGAGGTTGGGAACGGGGTCCGACGGCCGGTCGAAAGCTGTGAGTCCGCAATGGAATCCTTCCGGCAGCTCTACCGTGCATCTGGTCGCGACCACCGGAGTGGGACGGGTCGTCGAGGACGAAGAGCACCGGCACGGCCTGTTCACCTATTATTTACTCCGGGCGCTTAGAGGCGAATCCGATGTGAATCGTGACGGGGAAGTGACGCTGGGAGAAGCGGTCGCCTACCTGAATCAAAAAGTGCTCTGGGCCTCCAGAACGCAGTATGGCCAGGAGCAACGACCGGCCGTCCTACCGCCATTGAAGTCGACCGATCCGGCCAGCGGCATCGGACTGACCAAATTGGCGTCAGTGCGAGCCTCCGAACATCCCTGATCCCAAAAAAAAGGGGTGGAGGACATCGTCCCCCACCCCTTCATGACCCTAGACTCGAGGTTATTCGTCGCCCTTGCAGAAGCTGCGCTCGTAGTTGATGATTGTCCAGGCTTCTTCTTCCGTAATGGCGGCGGGAATCAATGAGACCATCCCGGTCCCCGCGCTGCCGTTCTTGATCACCCAGAAAAGCTCGCCGTCTTTCCGCTTCTTGTGGAACTTGCAGTTGGTGAAATTCCGCGGGCTGGGATTGAGGATGGCGCCGGCAGGACCGTCGCCTTTGCCCTCTTTGCCATGGCAGTTGAAGCAGGTGCCCTTCCCTTCAAAGAGAGCCTTTCCCTTGGCGATGCTCTCCGGAGTATTGGCCACCGGGTTTTTCAAGGCCTTGGCATCCGCAAGCTGGTCCGCCGGAACACGAGGCTTCAGCGGGTCGCGCTCTTCTGCACCGACGAGCGTCGCCGAGAGCAACGTGACAGCTGCTGCGACTCCTAAAAACTTAGAAAAATACCCCATCAGACTTCCTCCTTGTTGTTAAACCACCGCACATTTCCAGGGCCTACGGCCGCTGATTGGTCGCATGAACGTAAGAAAGCGTCGCGACTATAGCAACGGCGTTTTCACCTTGTCAAGCAAACCGCTCAGGATCCATCACCGGTTATGCCGTCCTATCCTGCGCTTTATCAATCAAACGGCATGCCACATCGAGCAGCGGGTCGCTTGCGCAATTCCGCCTAGTTAGAAAGACGGCGGCCGAGAGAGACATAACGCACGGCCGTTCATGCGACCATACCGCCACAGGCGTGCTGCCGCATCGCCACAGCTGGACACGTGTGCGAGAAAATCCGCGAGGAGGAGACGAGGAGATCTACCGCTTGAGCAGGATATCGCGAGCCACTTTTCCGCTCGGCCCGAACGGCTTCTGCGCTTTGCCGTTGAGCTCCGCCTTCACGCCGCCGGCGTTGCCCAAGGTCAGCATGAACTGATCCTGTCCTTTCCATTTGGCTTTTTCGCCCGGACGCAACAGCGCTTCCTGAGGGCTGCCGCCGTCGACCTGTATCACGACCCAACTCAGCTCTGTCGCTTCGAGATCCAGAATCAACGGCTCTTCGGTGTTCGCCGGCGTCTCGAGGGAAAGCGGGCCGAGCGGTGCCTCTGCGCTGACCGCTGGGGCAGTCGGCACAGATACCTGTGGTTGACCCGTCGCTGCTGAGGTTCCGGAGGCGGCTCGTCCGGCGCTGACGTCGGCACGAGACGTGGAGGGCGGCGCAGAAGGCGCCTCCGTCGTCTTGGTCTTTGGGGCCCCTGTGGCGACCTCCGGTTCCGGACGGACCGGCACCTCGAGCTTTGCGGATTCGGGCGGCAGGACCCGTTTGCCGGCCGTCGAGGACGACTCGCTCTGGGAGGTCCGGCGGACCAACAGCGACGATTGTTC
>JBKPKC010000411.1:0-5082 GCA_046765595.1 Nitrospirota bacterium | reverse complement strand
GAACCACTGTGTTCTCGAGGTTCCCGCCCCGACCGAGTCCGCGGGCCCACAGCGCTTCCACCTCCTGCAAAAAGCCGAATGTTCTGGCTTCCGCAATTTCCGTGGCAAATGCGTGGGTCGAATGTTCGTACGAGTAGGTCTGCGTCTGGATCATCGGATGGTCGTAGTGGATGGTGTAGGTGATCCTTGGCGTCGAGGACGGCTCGATACGAATGCGACGGGATCCTTCGACGACCTCCAGCGGCCGCGTTATTTTTAAAAACGACCGACGGCGGCTTTGAGACGCCAGGCCCGCCGATTGGATCAATCGGACGAAGGGCGCGGAACTGCCGTCCATGACCGGTGCTTCGGAGGCATCAATGTCGACAAAAACATTGTCAACGTTCAATCCCGCCAATGCTGCCAGCACATGCTCGATCGTCTTCACCTGAAAACCGTTTCCACTGATGGCGGTACACAGCTCCGTGGCCACAAGGTGATCCACAGAAGCCGGAAGCGTCGCTCCGGCATGCCCATTACGATTGACGAAGACAACACCGGTGTCGGCGGGAGCGGGTCGAAGCGTGAGGGTGACCGGCTTGCCGGTATGTAACCCGACGCCCGCGCAACTGATCGGATTTAAGAGGGTCTGTTGTTGTCTCACCGAGCGATCTCCAGTTATCACAGTGGTCTCAGCAACTCTAGTGCCAAGGCGAATCCGGTCGTGAAACAATCGCAAACTATTGACTTTACAGGAGAATACGAAATGCTATGCCTCTTACTCACTGTGGTGTAAATGTGACATCTGTGACTTTCCGAAGAGCCGATTGAAAGAATGGGTAAAGTTTAGGGGCGAGGATCCAGTTCGATCAGCCCCTTGCGGATTGCCAGAATCGCGGCTTGCGTCCGGTCGTAGACTTGAAGTTTGTGAAAAATGTTTCGCACGTGATTCTTCACGGTCTTCTCGCTGAGATCAAGATTGTTGGCGATTTCCTTATTGGTCTTCCCGTCCGCCACCAGCCGCAACACGGTGATCTCGCGCTCGGTCAGATCGTGCTCGACCCAAGCGGGCTTTTTGCCCTTCTTTTGCGCCATCAACGAGAATTCCGCCAGGATCTTGCTGGCGACCGACGGATGGATCAGCGACTCGCCCCGGTAGATCGCCCGGATAGCCGCGACGATTTGTGACGACTCCGAGTCTTTTAAGAGATAGCCGGTGGCGCCGGCGCGCACGAGGTCAAAAATGTATTGCTGCTCTTCGTACATCGTCAGGGCGACGATGCCGATGTGGGGAAACTCGCGCTTGATCTGACGCGTGGCTTCCACGCCGCCCATGCGCGGCATGCTCACGTCCATCAGAATGACATCGGGCATCAACGACTTGGTTTTCTCGACCGCTTCCATGCCATCCTGAGCCTCGCCGACGACGTTGATGTCGTCCTTGGTCTTGAGGATGGCAGCCAGCCCTTCCCGCACGACCCGATGATCGTCCGCGATCAACACCTTAATTTTCTCCATCGTCAACCCTCTCTTTTTTCCCGAGCGGCACTTCGACGACAATCCGCGTCCCGCGGCCCTTCTTCGAATCGATTTGTGCGTCGCCTCCGACGAGTTTCGCCCGCTCGACGATGCCGCGTACGCCGAAGTGGTCCCATTTTTCAGGGTTATGGAGGACCTGCTCCATGTTGAATCCGACGCCGTTGTCGGTGATGGTGACCGTCAGCCGCTCGAGGCCGATCGTCAGCTCAACCGACACTCGATCGGCCTTGGCATGTTGAACGACATTGCTCAAGGCCTCTTGCACGATCCGGAACAGGAAGATCTTGGTGCGTGGAAACAGAATCTGTTCATCGCCGGAAACGGTGAAATCGGTCTTGATGTGGTACTGAGTCTCATAGGACTTGAGATAGTTGGTGAGCCCGGGAATGAGCTCCATCTTGTCGTACTGGAGGGGACGAAGGTTGAAGATCACCTGCCGGGCCTCCTTGATCGCGAGCTTTAGCTGCTCCTTGCTTTCGCGAAGCGTCGCCAGGCTGGCCTTCGGGTTTTTGCGGATCAACTGCTGGGACAACTCGAGCTTGAAGCCTACGCCGGCCAGACTCTGGACCAGCCCATCATGGATTTCGCAGGCGATCCGGGTGCGTTCTTCGGTCACTGCGGCTCCGGTTTCCTTGACGTACAGGCGATAGAGGGACTGATATTTGTTAAGGGTCTTTTCAATCTCGGCCGTTGCCCGGATCCGGGCTTCGATCAGTTCCCACATGAATTTGGCGCTGGCCCCCCCCAAAATCGTGACGCCCATGCGATGAAAATCCTGAAGCGACTGCCAGACGTCGGGACTGCCCGAGACGTCGATGATGAGGTCGACCTGTTCCAAGTTAAGCAGCATCCGATAGTCGCGGGTGACGGGAATCTTTAAGCGCCTCGCGAGGGCGAGGCCCGGCGCCGATTCGTCGATTTCGGCAACGGCGACAATTTCGACCAGCGGGTCGTTGGCGAAGATTTCCATGAGCGCCGTCCCGCCGTGGCCGGCTCCGATAATCGCCACATGGGTGACGCCGGAGACGCCGCTCTTCCTGGTCTGCTTCGACGACTTAGCCTGCGAGGCCGGCATGTGCCCCTTTCTAGTCGGCGTCCTCGTTGGATCTCGACGAACGGGGAGAGAGGAAAGACGTCCGCGCGAGGAGGCAGATCGTGTTCTCACCGCTCGCGGCGCTGCTGGGCCAGGGTTCTCAACTCGTCCATGAACTGGTCGATGTCTTTGAACTCCCGGTAGACGGACGCAAAGCGGACATAGGCGACTTGATCGAGCTGATGCAGCTCCTTCATCAACTCTTCGCCGACGACCCGGCTTTCAATTTCGGTCTCGCCCATCTCTTGAATGCGCTTCTCAATCCGGTCGGTCACGGCTTCGATGGTGGCGGTGCTGATCGGCCGCTTCTCGCAGGCCTTTTTCAGTCCAGAGAGGATTTTTGAGCGATCGAACGTTTCCCGGCGCCCGTCTTTTTTGACCACCACGGGAAGGATTTCCTCCACCCGCTCATAGGTGGTGTAGCGGCGCTTGCATCCCAGACACTCCCGTCTGCGTCGGATGAGTTCGCCTTCCTTCGCCATGCGCGAGTCGACCACTTTGTCTTCCAGCTCATCGCAGAAGGGACATTTCACCGGCGGTGATCCTGCCCTGTTGTGTTAGTAGGAATGAAAGATCGGGAACCGGCTGCAGAGCGCCTTCGCCTGGCTGCGGACGTCCTCGAGGACCCCCGGGTCTTGCCGATGCTGAAGAACTCGATCGACCAGGGCGACGATCTCTGTCATCTCGGCTTCCTTCATCCCACGCGTCGAGACGATCGGTGTGCCCAAACGGATTCCGCTCGCGACTGCCGGAGGCTTTTCATCGTAAGGCACGGCGTTTTTGTTGACGATGATGCCGGCAGCATCGAGCGCGGCATCCGCTTCCTTGCCGGTGATGCCCTTGTTCGTCAGATTCACCAGCATGAGATGGGTATCCGTTCCGCCTGACACGATTTTGTATCCACGATCAAGCAACCCTTGCGCCAAGGTTCGGGCGTTGGCCACGACCTGCTGCTGATAGCGCTTGAAGGCCGGAGAGAGGGCTTCCTTAAATGCCACAGCCTTCGCCGCGATGACGTGCATCAACGGCCCGCCCTGCATGCCGGGGAACACGAACTTGTCAACGGCCTTGGCATGCTCTGCCTTGCACATGACGACGCCGCCGCGTGGGCCTCGAAGCGTCTTGTGGGTCGTGGTCGTGACGAAATCGGCGTAAGGAACGGGATTGGGGTGCAATCCGACGGCGATGAGGCCGGCGATGTGGGCAATGTCGACCATAAGATAGGCGCCCACCGATTGCGCGATGGCCTGGAATGCCGGGAAGTCCAGCGTTCGGGCATAGGCGCTGGCGCCGACCACGAGCATACGGGGACGGCATTCTTCGGCGAGCTTCCGGACGGCATCATAGTCGATCGTTTCCGACCGCCGGTCCACCCCGTACGAAAAGGCTCGAAAGATCATGCCGGAGAAATTGACCTTACTGCCGTGCGTGAGGTGTCCACCCTGGGCCAGATCCATCCCGAGAATGGTGTCGCCAGGTTTGAGCACCGAAAGGTAAGCAGCCATGTTGGCTTGGGATCCGGAGTGCGGTTGCACGTTCACATGGTCGGCGCCGAAAATCTGCTTGCAGCGTTGAATGGCCAGGTCCTCGACCGTATCCACATGCTGGCAGCCGCCGTAGTAGCGCTTGCCCGGATACCCTTCGGCGTATTTGTTCGTCATCAACGAGCCCTGTGCGGCCAAGACCGCGGGGCTCGCAAAATTTTCCGAGGCAATCAACAGCAGCTTGTTGCGCTGCCGTTCTTCTTCGGCATCGATGGCGGCGTAGACTTCGGGATCCGTGGCTTGTAATGCATCGAGTGACCCCACTGCATCTTTCATCGACATTGTCCGTGCCTCATCGTCGTCATTGTGCCAGGCCTTAAATCAAGCCGTAGCGGCTTCAGCTTCCTGTTTCTTCACGACACGCACCGTTACTGCGGCGGTGACCTCGCGAGGCAATTTCACCGGTACGGTAAAGGTGCCGAGCTCCTTGATGGGATGAGGAAGCTGAATCTTGCGGCGATCGACCGTATAGCCTTGTCCTGCCAGCCCTTCGGCGATGTCCTTGACGGTGACCGATCCGAACATTTTGTCGTCTTTTCCGACCTGGGCTTCCACGGTCAGCGTCACCGTGGATATCTTTTTGGCGTGCCCCTCGATCTCAAGCTTCTCTTTCTTGGCCTTCTCGGCGGCGACCCGCTTGGTATGCTCGAAGGATTTGATATTGCGGTCGTTGGCGACCACGGCTTTCTTGCGGGGAAGCAAAAAATTCCTAGCAAATCCATCTTTGACATCGATGAGATCGCCCAGGTGGCCGACCCCTTCCATTGTCTCTTGCAGAATGACCTTCATGCCTCTAACTCCTTCTGTGGGAAAGGAAAAGAGGATACTGGAGAGGCTCAAGAAAAGTCAATCGAGATCGGCTCGCACGTGCATGCTTTGCCGTCTCAGCCGCAGGTTGGAAGCGGTCTCCTCGCTGGACTCTCGTCG
>JBKPKC010000410.1:0-3496 GCA_046765595.1 Nitrospirota bacterium | reverse complement strand
ATCGCAGCACGGCCCAACTGCAGCACGAAACGACGTTACCAGCGATAGTGCGCGAAGGCCTTGTTCGCCTCCGCCATCCGATGCACGTCTTCCCGTTTCTTGACCGCGGCCCCTGTATTGTTCGACGCGTCCAACAGCTCGGCCGCGAGCTTTTCCCGCATGCTTTTGCCGCCGCGCGTTCTCGCATATTCCGACAGCCATCGAAGGGCGAGAGACATCCGGCGCGCCGGACGGATTTCCACCGGCACCTGGTACGAGGCGCCGCCGACCCGACGGGATTTTACTTCGACGATCGGCTTCACGTTATCGATCGCCGACCGGAAGACTTTGAGCGGGTCTCCCCCTGTTTTTTCCTGGATGACGTCGAACGCACCGTAACAAATCCGCTCAGCCGTGCTCTTTTTGCCGCCTTCCATCAGGATGTTGAGGAATTTTCCGACGACTTTGTCGCGGTACCGCACGTCCGGAAGGGGCTCTCTCTGTCCTAAAAATCTACTTCGTGGCATGGTCGATGACTTTCTCGAATGCTAGATGATCGTGAATGCTACTTCGGGCGCTTGGCGCCATACTTCGAGCGGCCCTGCTTGCGGTCGGCCACGCCGACGGCATCGAGGGCGCCGCGCACGATGTGATAGCGCACGCCCGGCAGGTCTTTGACCCGGCCGCCGCGTACCAGCACAATGGAGTGCTCCTGCAAATTATGCCCCACACCCGGGATGTAGGTGGTGACTTCCATTCCGTTCGTCAACCGCACACGCGCGACTTTCCGGAGCGCGGAATTCGGTTTCTTCGGTGTCGACGTATACACGCGCAGGCAGACGCCCCGTTTTTGCGGGCAGGACTTCAGCGCGGGACTCTTCGTCTTCGCGTGAGCCAATTGGCGGCCCTTTCTCACTAACTGATTGATCGTTGGCATCGTGATTCTTTCTTTTGGCGCAAAACCAGATGGTCTGGCGGGCCCATCAAGAGCAAAGCCCGCGGATTATAATGATGCCCGCGGGCGCTGTCAAGCCGGGAAACCCGCTTCCCTTAGGCCCCCGCCCCTTCTGTTGCCGCTGCCGCTCCTTCCCGCGGAAGGGCAGCCGGTTCCGCGGCGCCGACCACGACCGGCTCCGGCTTCGGGCTGATCACGAACGTGTCGCGATATTCCTCGAAGCCGCTTCCGGCTGGAATCAATCTGCCGACGATGACATTTTCTTTCAACCCGAGGAGATTGTCCTCGCGTCCGTTGATCGCCGCCTCGGTCAGGACCCGCGTGGTTTCCTGGAACGACGCCGCGGAGATGAAGCTGTCGGTCGTCAATGCCGCCTTGGTGATGCCGAGCAGCACCGGTTTCCCGAGCGCCGGCTTGCCGTCCTTCTTCAAGACGCGTTCGTTTTCTTCTTCGAATACCATTTTGCTCACCTGGCTGCCGGGCAGGAATTCGGTGTCGCCCGGATCTTCGATCCGCACCTTCCGCAGCATCTGACGGACGATGATCTCAATGTGCTTGTCGTTGATGGACACGCCCTGCAGCCGGTAGACGTCCTGCACTTCGTCGACCAGATACTTTTGCAGTTCGTTCGGTCCGAGCACGTCGAGAATGTCATGCGGATTGGCCGACCCGTCCATCAACGGCTCGCCGGCCCGCACCCAATCGCCCTCGTGCACATTGACGTGCTTGCCTTTCGGAATGAAATACTCTTTAACGTCTCCCATCTTATTGTCGACCAGGACTTTGCGCTGTCCCTTCACGAATCCGCCGTAGGAGACTTCGCCGTCAATCTCACTGATGACGGCCTGCTCCTTGGGCTTTCTCGCCTCGAACAATTCCGCCACACGTGGCAGACCGCCCGTGATGTCCTTGGTCTTGGTGGTTTCGCGCGGGATCTTGGCCAGCACGTCGCCGGGATGCACTGTCGCGCCCTTTTCGACGAAGATGTGGGCACCCACAGGCAGCAGATACCGGGCGACCGTATTGGTACCGCCCGAGACTTTCGCCGTCTTCCCGCCTTCGTCCTTGATGGAAACGCGAGGACGCAGCGTCGCACCGGAGTGTTCGATGATGACTTTGCGGGAAAGCCCGGTCACCTCATCGAACTCCTCCTTCATCGTGACGCCTTCGACGATGTCGCCGTAGGCCACCTTACCGCCGACTTCCGTCAAGATGGTCAACGAATACGGATCCCATTCGACCAGTTTCTGCGCCAGTTCGACCCGGTCTCCGTCTTTGACCTTGATCTTGGCGCCGTAAACAACCGGATACTTCTCGCGCTCGCGGCCGTTTTCGTCCACGATCGCGATCTTGGCGTTCCGGTTCATCACGACCCATTCATTGTCTTTATTCTTGACGGCGATGCCGCCATTGTGAACGTCAGCATTCTTCTTCGCGTCGAAGCTCATGAACTTCATCTTGCCCGCATGCTTGGCTTCGAGCACCGTTTGCTCGACGACCTTGCTCGCCGTTCCGCCGATGTGGAACGTGCGCATCGTGAGCTGGGTGCCCGGCTCGCCGATGGACTGGGCGGCAATGACGCCGACGGGTTCGCCCTTTTCGACCAGGCGCCCGCGTGCCAGGTCGCGACCGTAGCAGGCTCTGCACACGCCGCGCCGTGATTGGCAGGTCAGCACCGACCGGATTTTCACCCGATCGACCGCCGCTTCGACCACATCCTTCGTCCGCTCTTCGGTGATCTCTTCGTTGAACGAGACGATGACCTCGCCGGTCACCGGGTCGCGGATATCCTCGGCGGCCAGACGGCCGAGGATGCGCTCTTCGATCGGCTGGATGATTTCGCCGCCTTCGACCAATGCGCTCACGAAGATGCCGTCGGTGGTGCCGCAATCGATTTCGCTGATGATGACATCCTGCGCGATATCGACCAACCGGCGCGTCAGATAGCCGGAGTTCGCGGTTTTCAACGCCGTGTCGGCCAAGCCTTTGCGCGCGCCGTGCGTCGAAATGAAGTATTGGAGCACGGTCAGCCCTTCACGGAAATTGGCGGTAATCGGCGTTTCAATGATTTCGCCGGACGGCTTCGCCATCAGTCCGCGCATCCCGCCCAACTGACGAATCTGCTGGGAGCTTCCGCGCGCGCCGGAGTCCGCCATCATGAAGATCGGATTGAAGGCTTCGTCCTTGCTCGGATCGCCTCCCGCACCCAACTCCTTCATCATCTCGCCGGCGACCTGTTCGGTCACATGGGCCCAGATGTCGATGACCTTGTTGTAACGCTCGCCATTGGTGATCAACCCTTCGGCATATTGGCGCTCGATTTCGTTGACCTCGCGCTGCGCCTTGCCGAGCAATTCTTCCTTTTTGCTCGGAATGTGCATGTTGTCGATGCAGATCGACACGCCCGCACGGGTCGCGTACGTAAACCCCGCGTCCTTGATTTTGTCTAGGAACATGACGGTTTCCCGATGTCCCGATTGCCGATACACCGCGTCGATCAGCTTCGTCACTTCCTTCTTCGTCATCAACTTATTGGCGTACGCGAAGGGCATGCCCTGGGGC
>JBKPKC010000409.1:0-2653 GCA_046765595.1 Nitrospirota bacterium | reverse complement strand
CAGTGGAAACGATCAGACCAGCGTCAACATTATCCGATTTTCTGTTCCGGCAGCTGCTCCTGGAACGGTTTGGGATCGACCGTCATGCCGGCTTTGACTTTTTGCAATCCTTCAACCACGACGCGCTCACCCGGCTTGAGCCCCTGATTGATGATCCACAAACTGCCGGAGCGTTGGCCCACCTTGATCGGACGAATATCCACCTTGTTTTCGGGCGTCACCACGGCAACTTGGTGATTCCCCTGCATTTCCGTCACTGCACGCTGCGGGACCAGAATCGCTTTTTCCTTGGTCCTGGTCACCGCCCGCACCTTGGCAAACTGGCCTGGCCTCAACAGATTGTTGGGATTGGGAAAGAGTGCGGCCACGCGAATTGTACCGGTCTTCGTATCGACCTGGCGGTCGACAAGGTGAAATTGTCCTTTCTGCGGATACACCTTCTCCCCGCCCAAGATAAGTTCGAGGGTCGCCAGGCTGTATTCTTTCCCCTCTTCTTTATCCTTGTAGCCTTGCTGGATCTTTTCTGCGGCTTCGAAGTATTCCTGTTCACTCACAGGAAAATAGACCTTGATCGGATCCAGCGTCGACACTGACGTCAACTCCGTGCTGGCATCGATCAGATCACCAATCTGCGCTTTTGAGATGCCGACGATTCCGTCGATGGGAGCCGTGATCCTCGTCCACCCAAGATTAAGTTTCGCCTGGTCGACGGCGGCCTTCGCCGCTGCGAGAGAGCCCTTGGTCGCCGCATGGGACTGAACGGAATCATCCAACTCCTTTTGGCTGATGGCCCCTTCCTTCGCCAAAGGCGTATCGCGATCAACGTCCTGCTTGGTTTTCGTGAATTGCGCTTGAGCCTTCGCCAGCTCGCCCAGCGCCTGATCCAGAGCTGTCTGGAATTTGCTGGGGTCAAGTTGGAACAACAAATCGCCCTTTTTCACAAAGGCGCCTTCGGTGTAGGGCCGCTTCAGGAGGTACCCGCTGACCTGTGCCCGTATGAGAGCATTGTTCGAGCCGTCCGTGGTGCCGACCCATTCCATTTGAATGGGAACGTCCTTTTGGATCACGCTCGCAACTTCGACCTGGACCAATGGAGGGGGCGGAGCGGAAGCCCCTTCACCCTTGCAGTGAACAAGTCCCGAGGCAGAGAGGACGAGCCCTAGGACCGTTATCAGAAGGCGGCTCCTGAGTGCAGGGTCCATACGCTCTCCCGCAAAAGAGAAAGGGTGTTTCTTATACAATCGCGCTCCTGACATCGTCAAGGCAGGGCTTGTTGGCCCCGTTGGTGCTAGGTCGTCCGCTTCAGACTCAATATATAGCTCGTCAGATCGTGAAGCTCCGCGTCCGTCAATGGGAACTTCGGCATGATCGAGCCCGGGGATACGGACTGCGGGTCACGGAAATGCTTGATGTGCCATAACCGGTCCGGGCGTACGTCGCCTTCGTACGACAGGTCCGGGCCGATCGCTCCTCCGTTCCCATGGACGCGATGACATCCGGCGCATCCGAGATTGGCAAATAGCGTCTGACCGTGTGCGATCCCAGGGTCGGTTCGCTTCATTCCATAAAGACTTTTCAAGGAGATGCCCAGGAGTGAAAACACCGTGATGAGAAACAGGACGCCGATGGCCATGCCCATCGGACGAGAGGCGGGAGCGCGTACCGTTTTCTGTCTGTCCAAAAAGGGCCACACCAGCATCGCGACAATTACGATCGCCGGCAACACCCACACCGCCAACGGTTCCAGGGGACCGTGGATGTGCTTCAGCAGCTCATAATAGAAGAGAAAGTACCATTCAGGAATGGGCACGAAACTGGTATCAGAAGGATTGGCCTTGTCGGCCAGAGGAAACGGCACGAACGTCGCCAGCAAGACGAGAACGAGAAACACACACACCATCACGACAGCATCCATAAAAACCTGCCGCGGATGGAACGGCTCACTGACAGCCGCCGCTTTGCGCTCGTCCCACGGACCGGCCGGTCCCACGCGCCGGAGGATGAACAGATGCAGGAGGATACCCGAGACGATCAGGACGGGAAGAAACAACACGTGCACGGCGAAAAATCGCGAGAGCGTCAAAGCCCCGAGCGTCTCTCCGCCGCGCATGACCCTGACGAGAAAATCGCCGATCAACGGAACCGTCCCTACCATGTTGATGCCGACCTGGGTCGCCCAATAGGCGGTTTGGTCCCAGGGAAGGAGATACCCGGTAAACGCGAACGCCATCACCAGCAGGAACAGCACCACGCCGACCATCCACATCATTTCACGCGGTGGTTTGAAGGCGCCGTAGAGAAACACCTGGAGCATGTGGAGCCCAACGGCAACCACCATTCCGGAGGCGCCCCAATGATGAAGGCCGCGCACGAACCAGCCGAACGAGACCTGTTGCTCGATGTACTGCACACTGTCATACGCATGATCCGGCGTCGGCGCGTAATACACCGCCAGAAACATGCCGGTGACCGCTTGAAGGACGAAAAGAAAGAGCGTGGCCGAACCGAAGACGTAAATCCAGCTTGCTCCGCCGGGGATCGGCTCATCCAACAGCGTCTTTTCGAGCGGCGCGAGTTTCAGCCGGCTGTCCAGCCATGCATACATGCGGGATGCCATCACTAGAGCTCCAGAATGACGGTCGTCACTCTGTCT
>JBKPKC010000408.1:0-9438 GCA_046765595.1 Nitrospirota bacterium | reverse complement strand
CGACTTCATTCGAGAGTTCAGCCGCATCGTGCTCGACGACGTGTACCGGATCGAGCGCCTCATCGAGGAAATCCTCGACTACGCCCGCTACATGGAACCCAAGCTGACGGAAGAAGACGTCAACGACATCGTGTCTTCGTGTCTGTACTTCATCGAAGTGAAGGCGGACAGCCGCGGCATCAAGATCGAAAAAGAGTTGGTGTCCGACTTGCCTCGTGTCATGCTGGACCGGCAACAGATCAAGCAAGTATTTCTCAACCTGTTTCTCAATGCCTTGGACGCGATGAGCGAACGAGGCGGCGTCTTGCGTGTTCGCACGAGACCGTTGGCGAAGGCGGGCGGCAAACCGTGGGTGCAGATCGAAACCGAGGACACGGGACAGGGGATTCCTGACGCGAACCTCGAGCACATTTTTGATCCGTTCTTCACCACGAAACACCAGAGCGGAGAGCATGAAGGCACGGGGCTCGGCTTGACAATCGTGCACCAGATTATCGAAGAGCATCACGGCGAAATTCGAGTCAAAAGCGTTGCCGGCAGCGGCACGACGTTTCTCGTCAACCTCCCAGCTATTCCATCATGACGTCAAAAAACGGCAGTGAGGCGAATGTGAAGAAGCGTGTGCTCTTGGTCGATGACGAAGCGCGCGTGCGGGCGTCGCTCAAGGCTGTGCTGGAACCGATGTACGAGGTCATCCAGGCCGCCGATGGGCAGGAAGGCCTCGACTTATTCCACAAGGAAGCGCCGCACGTGGTCCTGCTGGACGTGATTCTCCCGGGCACCGACGGACTATCCGTCCTTCAGGCCCTGCGGACCGAACCGAATCCGACCCCGATCATCATGCTCACCGGCACCAAGTCGGTCAAAACTGCCGTCGACGCGATGAAGCTGGGGGCCGCGGACTATCTCTCGAAACCCTTCGATGTCGAAGAACTGCGGATCGTCGTGGACCGGGCGCTTAACTCTCAAGAGCTCGAGCGAGAGGTCAAACAGCTGCGGGCCCAGGTCACCCAGCGGTATGCCTTTCACAACCTCATCGGCAAAAGCCGACCGATGCAGGAGATTTACGGCAAGATCGAGCAAGTCGCCGACAGCCGGACGACCGTGCTCATCACCGGCGAAAGCGGCACAGGCAAAGAGCTGGTCGCGAAGGCACTTCACTACAACAGCGGACGGCGCGACCGCCCGTTCATCGCGTTGAACTGCGCCGCACTGCCTGAGACCTTGATCGAAAGCGAGCTGTTCGGCCACGAAAAGGGCTCGTTCACCGATGCCACGGCCCGCCGTGTGGGCCAGTTCGAGCTGGCGAACAGCGGCACGTTGTTCTTGGACGAGATTGGAGACCTTAGTCCCATGACGCAGGCCAAGCTCCTGCGGGTCCTGCAGGAACGTGAATTCACCCGCATCGGCGGCGTCCAGGCCATCAAAGTCGATGTCCGCATCGTCGCCGCGACGAACAAGAACCTCGAGGAGTTGGTCCGGAAGGGGCAGTTCAGGGAAGATCTGTACTATCGGATCAATGTCATCGCCCTCTACCTGCCCCCGCTGCGCGACCGCGGCGAGGACGTCCCGCTGCTGGCGAAACATTTCTTGTCGAAGCGGATCGAGGAGGAACACCGCCCGAATCAGGACTTTTCGAAGGACGCAATTGAGCTGCTCACGCGGTATCCGTGGCCGGGCAACGTCAGGGAAATGGAAAACATCATCGAGCAGGCCTTTATCTGGTCGAAAGGCTCCGACGTGGTAACACCCGAGCATTTGCCGACCATCCTGAGAAACGACACGCGATCGTCATCGCTGCGTGACGATACGCTCGCCGGCCGCCTATCGCTCGAAAAGGCCGTGATGGAATTCGAGCGCGAGATCATTCTCGATGCGCTCAAGAAGAACAACTACATCCAGACGCATGCGGCGACCCAGCTCGGCATCAGCCGTCGCATGCTCAAATACCGGATGGATACCCTGGGCATCGGCCGGCCGGACAACGACACGTCTCCCTCGGAGCCCGAGCCGCCGACGCAGGAATAATTTCGCCATTTCTCATTGTTCAGGTCTAAGTAGAGACCCATACGTGGAAACTACATATTGTGCCTCCAAGCCACCTCACCACATCCACTAGCATTTCACCGCATAAATGGCTGAAAATGAATACGTTTTGCTTGACAGAATCCCTACTTCGGCGTAGATGAGCGCATATGGCCATGCCTCAAGTCCCCGACACACTGACGCAAAAGCCGACGGTCCTGGTCATCGACGATGAGGCCGGACCCCGCGACGCGTTGAAAGTCATTCTCCGTCCCTTCTTCAATATCCAGTCCGCCGAATCGGCCCAAGCCGCGATTGATGTGCTGAGCCAGCAACGGATTGATCTGATTACGCTCGATCAAAAACTTCCCGATCGCCAGGGATTGGATCTCCTACAGGAAATCAAGCAGGATCATGCCGACATCGAGGTGATCATCATTACGGGGTACGGCAGCTTGAAATCGGCAATGGAAGGCATCAGGCACGGGGCCGCCGGCTATCTGCTCAAGCCGTTTAACGTCACCGAGCTTATTACCTTGGTGAATCAGACGCTGGAAAAGAAGCAGCGGCTCGACTATCTCCGTCGCTATCTCCACACATCCGCTGGCCTCTGGGGATCGGAGGCGGAATGCGCCCAGGCGTGGAAAGAAATGAGGGCGGGCTACGAGGCCCTTGGCCGAGCAGGCGGCCAGACGCTGCCCTGGGGAGACGAGACGGCCGATCTGCTTCCCATGCTGTCCGACCTTCTGGAAGCCAAGGACCGCCAACTGTTGAATCATTGCAGTCGTGTCAGTTTTTACGCCACCCTCCTCGCCAACCGGACCAATCTCACCGTGAACGAGCAAAAATCCCTGGCGCTGGGTGCATTTCTTCATGACATCGGCAAGATCGGCAGAGAGCCCTATCGCTTTGCCGACGACGAAATCGTGGCGACGGACCGCGGCCATGCGCTCCGCGGCCACCCGGAAATCGGCGCCAAGATGGTTGCACCTTTGAGGCTGCCCGCGGCAGCAGGGCAGATCATTGCCTACCATCATGAGCGGTGGGACGGTTCAGGCTATCCCCACGGCTTGAAAGGGGATGCGATACCCATTCTGGCGAGAATTGTGTGCCTCGCTCAAGCGTTCGACCATCTGACCGCCGAGCTTCCCGACCGCATCGCGCTTTCAATCGACGACGCGAGCCGCTTCCTGACAGAACGCTCAGGCAGCTGCTTCGATCCGGCGCTCACCGCCCTGTTCATCCAGGTCGTTCAGGAATGCAAAGCCTCATTGCCAGCAATGGCCATCGCGACTAACCCGTCCAGCCGAACCGACGCCTGACCCTCAGCGTTTCGCCTTTGCGCCAGCGATCAATTCCGCCGCCGTAGCCCGAACCTTACTCGTGACCGTCTCCCCGCCGATCATGCGGGCGATTTCCACCTCCAGGCCGAGGCCGGTCAGGAGTTTGACGGATGTCGTCGTTCGCTTCCCGTCCTGCCCCTTGGCCACGACGAGATGTTGCTCGGCTTGCGAGGCAACCTGAGGAAGGTGGGTGATGCAGAACACCTGATGAAAGGCGCCCAGCTTCCGGAGCCGCGTACCCATGGCTGCGGCCACGGCGCCGCCGACGCCGGTGTCCACTTCATCGAAGACCAGAACCGGAACGTGATCGCTCTCCGCCAGCACGGTTTTCAGCGCCAGCATGATGCGTGACAGCTCGCCGCCGGATGCGATGCGGCTGAGCGGTCGAGACGGCTCCCCGATGTTGCTCGATAACAGGAACTCCACGCGGTCGCGGCCCGCCGGCCCGAACCGGGCCGGCTCCTCCTCCGCGGTGACGGCAATCTCAAAAGCAGTGTGCGTCATCTTGAGCGTCGATAACTCCCTGGCGATGAGGCCCGTGAGCCGTTTCGCAGCCTCCCGCCGCTTCTTCGTCAGTTGCTCCGCCTTGTCGATGACGGCGAGTTGTGCCGCATCAAGCCGCTTCGTCACCTCAGCCATCCGGCTTCCGTGCTGTTCCATCGCTTCGAGGTCCTGCCGAGCCCGTGCCGAGGCGGCCATGACCGCTTCCACCGATCCGCCATATTTGGCCTTGAGCCGCTGCAGCAGATCCAGGCGATCCTCAGCTACGCTCAGGCGGGCAGGATCCGCCTCGAGGGCATCTGCGTACTCGCGAAGGCGGCCGGATAAATCCTTGAGTTGAATCGCCGCTTCCCGAACCACAGGTTCACAATCCTTCATGGCAGGGTCCGTCTGGCCGAGCTCCGCCAACGACCGTGCGATTCGTGCGAGCTGTATGAGGACGCCGCGCTCGTCCCCCTGGAGCTCGGCATACGACATCTCCGCCAACTCCCCGAGTCGATGCGCATGGATCAAGCGGCGGCGTTCGGACTGTAATCGCTCTTCCTCGTCTGCGGACAGCGCCGCCTGCTCGATCTCGGTCACTTGAAACCGCAACAATTCTTCGAGCCGCGTGCGATCGGCGCCCGCCAGGCGCAGTTCGTTAAGCTCTCGTTCCAGATTTTTCCACTCCATATACGCCGCCTCGTACAGAGCCCGTGCGGGCTGGAGGGATGCAAACGCATCGATTGCCGCCAGCTGCTTGGCAGGCGCGAGCAGCGACTGTTGCTCGTGTTGACCATGCACGTCGACGAGAGTACCGCCGAGTTCTTCGAGGACTCGCAAAGAACTGAGCCCTCCGTTGACATACACGCGGTGCCGGCCGGACCGCGACAGGACGCGCTTCACCACGAGATCGCACTCGTTCGGCCCGAGGACATCCACGGCACGCAGTTGCTCGACCAGCGCATGTGCGGAAGGCAGGTGGAATGAGGCTTCGATCTGCGCTTCTTCTTCGCCGGAGCGTATCTGCTCAGCAGATCCACGTCCGCCGACGAGAAGCGCGATTGCGTCGATCAACAGTGATTTTCCGGCGCCGGTTTCACCGGTGAACACGGTAAATCCTGTTTTGAATTCGAGATGCAGGTGTTCGATGAGGGCGAAATTGACTATGCGCAGCTCGGCAAGCATCGTGCGAGTTGGCGAGTCTCCGTAAAGGGTGGATGCCTGTCACTCATGGGATGGTCAAACAGTTCTTTCAGCAAGGCCGCAGCTCGCGAAGGACCGAGGCGTACTTTTTTCAGTACGTCGAGGTTCTGAGCGTTGCGAGAACGCAGCTGAAGGACTGTTTCACCATCCCTTTTAGGCGGAGCCGGCGTGTTGTGCTAAGAGCTGATCGATCATCTCCTTGAATTGGCGTTTCGGCCTGGCGCCGACCAGCTTTTCCACGACCTGGCCATTCTTGAAGAAGAGAATTGTGGGAATGCTCATGACCTGGTAGCGGCCGGCGACTTCGGGGTTCTCGTCGGTGTTCAGCTTTCGAACCTTCACCTTCCCGGCATACTCGTTGGCCAATTCGTCCACGATGGGAGCCACCATCTGGCAAGGACCGCACCAGACCGCCCAAAAATCGACCATGACCAGCTCCGGCGACTTCATGACCTCGGAATCCCACGTCGCATCTTCGACCTTCAGCGCATTACCTGCCACGTCGCATCCTCCTTGAAAATCAATTGAATCGCATGAATGAATTGGGAAATCATCGTATAACAGCCTTCTTCGAGGAGTCAAACCCGGGGTGGCATTACCATGGCCACTCGGGAGGGACGCCCAGCCACCACCCGTCCGGTTTTGCTTTCCGCCACGCGGTCTGCTGAGGCCATACGACGGCGACGACCGAAGAATCGAGTCTGGTCGCATGCTCCGCCGTAACGTCGGCCTGTTGCCGCGCAGAGGCTTGAATCATTTCTTTCGCCATGCGAGCCAGGACGTTCGGAGGATCGAGCAACTCCTCCGGACCTCCGGAACTCAGGTTGAGGGAAAGATGCTCCATCGACACCCATTGATCCGCCTTGGCCAGCGACTCCACATAGGCATCGAGCGCCTGATAAACATAGGTGAGATATAAATAGGTCCTTGCAGAAGGATGTTCTTGAACCTCCTGCCGGCAGGCGTCGACCGCCCGTCGAAAATCTGCGGCTGCGAGAAAGATTTTTGCCCGCTGCAAATGCGTCGGCGCGGCCGTCGTCGCAGGGGCCACAGCCCCACATCCCGCCAACCAGACGAACATCGCCAGCGAGCAACCGGCACACCAGCCGATGCGGAGAGGCTTCACCGCCCTCATCGCGGAGCTCCGCCCGTGCGCGGCTGCGGCTGGACGATGTCGGTGCGGCCATAGTGGCCGCCCGGAGCAGCCCACGGCAATCCTTTCTCCCCCCATGTCAGGGGACTGAGGATGGTCCTGACGACGGTCGTGCCGTAGTTCTCGGTCCAGCCGATCCCTGTGAGACTGAGCATGAAATTGTACTGCGCGCGATCGGGAAATTGCAGATAGAACAACCCTAATGACCAGCATTTGCACGGATTTTGATAGAGCGCCACCACGTCGTATTCCGGACTGCGATGATTCTTGATATCGTAGTATGCCTTGGCGCCGACCAACCATCCAAAAGGCGTCCGAAACCCGCCCCCTGCAGTCACGAATTGGATCTCGTCCGTCGGGGCATACACTTCGTTGAACGACACTGGATTCCAAATGTCGCCCCGGCGTGGCCGGTTTCCCTCGCGCGAGTACCGCTGTCCGATCTCTGCATACCACTCGTTGGATCGCTGCAATCGGAAGTCGGTATTGAACTGGGTGGCCGTCCCGCTGTATGGACTGAAAAATGCGTCCACGATCACGTATCGGTTGATGGGCGGTTTGACGAATGCCGTCCCCCCCGCCCCCCGCCCAAAGAGCGGACCGGCCAGTTGGGAGACTGTGAGTTGCGGCTCATTGTTTCCGATGACGGCGCGCAGCCAGAGGTCCGAAAATCTCTTGCCCTCGATCGGAACCGTCGCCGGTTGTAACGGCTGTGTGACGGTGCCCAGCGGAGGCAGGACGCCCGGCGTGAAATCTCTCGCTTGCGTCTGCACGCCGCCGACGTGATAACTTTGGGCCAGCGTCAGATCCAGCCAGTTGAAGCTGTTCTCTCCATCCTGTTCCAGCAACCGACTCTTCAGCATGTAGGTGAGCAGATTCTTCTTCGGCAGGTCGTCCACCTGATCGATCTGCGCGATTTTCGACTGATCGGTTCCGGGCACGTACTCGTAAATGACCTTCGGCTCGATGGTATGCAGCATGGCATCCCCGTCGGCCATGAGAAACCGCCGGCTCATTTTGGACGTCGCGTCGAAACCCGTCCAGAACGTTTCCCGATGCTGGGAGCTCGTGTCCACCGCTCCCCGCGAATAATACACTTCGCGGAACTTCGCCTGCGGTGTGAATCCCACCACATGGGCGAGATCGAGCACACCGGTCGACACTGCCGGCACGAAGTCAAGGCGATTCTCCGTGAAGCCCTCCTCGCGGAAGAAATTGACGCCGTTCACATCCCCGCCCAACAAGAGCGGCGAATTGAACAGCGCGAGGTTCGGCTGACTGTACCCGACCTCCGGGAGGCGTTGAAACGTGTCGGCACCGCCGGCCAACAGCGGCTGGAGGTATTGCCCAAGCACATACGCGTTGCCGTACTGCAGGCGCTGGTTGGCCAGAAAATTCGATTCGTTGCTCGGAAGGGCGCGTTGCGCGCCCGAGTTGCTGAGTTGCTGCAGGTATTGGGGGTCCGTCACGAGATTGGCGTTGACCCGCAGCAAAAGATCCTTCGTCACTTGCTGGGTATGGGTGCCGGTGATGAGTGCCCGTGCTTTTTTGGCGTCCTGGCCCGTGTCGGTAACTCCGGAGACGTTCGGCAGCGTGGTCTGCTGGAGATAACTGACATACCATTGCCCTCGTGAAAACCTGTCCAAGGCGTAGCGATATTCGAAATCGCTGCCGTATCCCAGGTTGCTGTAGTACGACGGCGAGATGGTAAAGTCCTGGCTTGGATTGATGGCCCAATAGTAACCCTGTTGGTAGTGGAATCCGAACCGGTTGTCATAGCCGGGTGTGGGAATGAGAAATCCGCTTTGCCGCGGCGACAACGGATACGTCATTGTGGGAATCGGAACCACGGGCACGTCGGCGACGCAAAACCAGCCGCCTTTGAACGCAAGACTGTCTCCGGCATTCATATCCAAATCCTTGAACTGAAACCGCCACGCCGGCGTTTCGCCCTCCGGCGCATCGCAGTTCGTGAAGCGGCCTTCCTTGAAACGGTAATGATCCTCCGAAAAGCGCTGGATGAGACGTCCGTCGATCGTCGTATTGGAGGCCTTGACGTACACTTCGCCGTGGGTAATGACCCCCGCCTCAGTGTTCACATTCAGCTCGAGCCGTTCGGTGACGACATCGGCCTTGGGATCCGTCAACCGCACGTGGCCGGTGGCAATCATGACGCCGGGCAAGGCCTGGATGGTCAAATGGTCGGCTGTCAGATGAACGGACCCCTGGTCGACCACGACCGAACCGTCGGCCTCGTAAATGTCCTGATCTTGGAGATAGTCGATTCGGTCGGCCTTTACCTCCAATGGAGGCGAGCCGGTTCCCGTCTGAGCGGTCGCACCGGCCTCGGCCGCCAAGGCCGGCAACGGAAGCAAAGTGAGCAGCAGTACTCCGGCCAGGCGGCGAAGGACTCGCGTCACCACTTCCGCCATGTCAGCCCCGCAGCGGAGACAACCCACAGCCGCGCAACAATGCCTTCACCTCCCCGACCAGCATCAACGACCCGGTCACGCAGACGACATCTTGTGGGCGGGCCATGGCTCTGGCCTCGCCCAACGCATCGGACACTCGTGCGTGCGTCCGCACCTGCGGCCACACGTCTCGGACGACCGGGAGCAACTCGTCGACCGTCGACGATCGCTTGAGCGCCGCCTGAGTCAGCACCACCTCGTCCACGAGCCCCCTGAACGGTTCGATGAAACCGCGATGGTCCTTGTCGCGCATCATGGCAAGGACGAGGATCACCCGGCTCAAGGGACTTGACCGACGAAACCGGCGTAGATAGTCCCCCAAGGCAGCGGCGGCTGCCGGATTATGGGCGCCGTCGAGCACGGTCAGCGGCTCGCTTGCCACGATCTCCAGGCGGCCTTCCCACTGCACCTCTCGCAACCCTTGACGGATGGCCGGCTCTTCGACGGCCAATCGCTGTTCACGCGCGGCCTCGACCAAAGCGACCGCACAGGCGCAATTGTCGAGTTGATGGGCGCCCAGCAAGGGGCAGATCAATTCCTCATAACGGATGCCGCCGCTCCAATACGCAACCCGCGCCGGGGTGTCTCCCTCGACGTGAAAATCCCGCCCGAGGCGGACGACCGGCGCCTGGCGTTCGACCGCGATCCGCTCGATCGTGTCACGGGCCGCGCCGGCCAGACGGCCCACGATCACCGGAACCTTCGGCTTCACGATGCCTGCCTTCTCAAAGGCCACGGCTTCCAGCGTGCTCCCCAGGAA
>JBKPKC010000407.1:0-3327 GCA_046765595.1 Nitrospirota bacterium | reverse complement strand
AAGCTACTTTTCCTCATTGCGGATGGACCGAAAAGTCAGAGTGAGGAAGAGAAGTGCTGTGAGGTCAGAGCAATTGTCCAAGGGATCGATTGGCGGTGTGAGGTCCGCCAAAGCATCGCGACGGAGAATCTCGGATGTCGCCAACGCTTGGCGACCGGCCTCAATTGGGTGTTTTCCCAAGTCGATGAGGCGATCATTCTTGAAGATGACTGCTTGCCTGATCCTTCGTTTTTTGGATTTTGCCAAGACCTCTTGGATCGCTTCCGCGATGATGAGCGCATAATGGAAATCGCCGGCTCCAATTGGCAATTGGGTCGATCACGGACAGAGTGTAGTTATTACTTTTCAAAGCATTCGCATACCTGGGGTTGGGCCTCGTGGAAGAGAGCATGGCGGCATTATGACGACACATTGGGCGCTTGGCCCCTGATGAGAGGTACGGAGGAATGGTCCGCCCTTTGGAAGGACATACGCGAAAAGACATACTGGGAACAAATATTAGATCGCGTCTACGCGGGCGAGATCGACACCTGGGATTATCAGTGGCAATTCGCCATGTGGCGCCATAAAGGGTTTTCAGTGGTGCCTAACGTCAATCTCGTTTCCAATATCGGTTTTGGACGGGAAGCCACGCACACCAGCTGGCGGCGACATCCCCTGGCCGGACTCCCAAGACATTGTCTCACCGATATCCGCCATTCGCCGTCAATCTTATGGCATGAGGAGGCCGATAAGTTCCTTTTCGAGGAATTGCTGTGGGGGAACAGCTGGAAACAGTTGATTCGGAATGTCAGACAGGGCCTTCGTCATATAAAGGTGGTAAGCGCACGATGAAACATCTGAAGCGAGCCAACGGTCGCAAGAAGGGGTCAAACGGCACGCGTGTCCCGTACGCCCAGGCCGTGTACGGGAAGGACGAGATAGAGGCCGTTCGCAGAGTACTGGAAAATCAATCCCTTTCCTTGATGTGCGGCTCATCTGTGCGTGCGTTTGAAGAACGTGTAGCGGAACTTTTCGGCAAACGGCATGCGCTGATGGTCAATTCAGGTTCCTCGGCGAATCTCCTCGCGATCGCCGCTCTGGACTTGCCGAAGGGATCAGAAGTCATTACGCCGGCGCTCACGTTTTCAACGACGGTCGCCCCCCTTGTTCAACAGGGACTCGTACCATCATTCGTCGATGTCAGATTAGACACATTCGTCATCGATGAAGACAAAGTTGTCGAAATGATTACGCCCAACACAACCGCGATGCTCGTCCCAAATTTGATCGGCAATCTTCCCAGGTGGTCTTTGCTGAACGCCATCGCCAAACAGCACGGGCTGCTGGTCATCGAAGATTCTGCCGACACGATCGGGCATCTCTACCAAGGGGCCCCGACAAGCCGGTTGTCCGATATAGCCACCACGAGCTTTTACGGTTCTCATATCGTGACGTGCGCTGGCTCCGGAGGCGCTCTGTGCATTGACGATGACAAATTGGCGGATCGGGCGAGGCTGCTACGAGGCTGGGGAAGGAGCTCGGCCAACACCGACGAATCTGAAGACGTGAATCGTCGGTTTACCCGTATGCTGAACGGTATTCGATACGACAGTAAATTCATCTATGAAGTCCTCGGATACAACTTTTTGCCATCAGAGATAGGGGCTGCGTTTGGCCTCGTACAGCTGACCAGACTGCCCCAGTATATCGATCAACGAATCAGACATTTTGATAGGCTGCGTCGCTTCTTTGAGGAATACACGGAATGGTTCGTCCTTCCGCGTCAACACGAGAGCTCAAAGACAGCATGGCTCGCCTTTCCACTTATCGTGAGAGAAGCCTCGCCTTTCTCCCGCAATGACCTGCAGATCTATTTTGAGAACAACGGAATCCAGACGCGAACAATCTTTTCCGGCAACATTCTTCGCCAGCCGGCATTCATGAATATCAATCGGAAAGAAAGTGCGGCCGGGTATCCGAATGCAGATCGCATCATGCGCGGTGGCCTTCTCATCGGATGCCATCAAGGCATGACCGACGAGCACCTCGATCATATCTTTAGATCGTTCAAAACATTTGTTGCACGATTCGTTCTGCAAACTCGTTTCATCGGCCGCAGGGCTTCATGACTGAACCAATGATTCAAGTGCTGCAGCCCGTCGTTGGTCAGGAGGAACTTCTGTCCATCAAGCACGTGTTTGAATCTAAATGGTTGGGCAAGGGGCAGGCCGTCAAGGACTTCGAAGGGCAGTTTGCCAAACACGTCAATGCCAATCCTCAGCACATCGTCTCCACGACATGCGGGACGGAAGCTATCTTTCTCGCGGGCGATGTATTTGGCTTCGAGGAAGGCGACGAAATCATCGTCCCGAGCGTCAGTTTTATTGCCGTGGGAAGCAGCGTCGTTACGAAACACGCACGACTGGTGCTCTGCGACGTCGACCGACGTTCGTTGAACGTCACGGTCGACAATATCCGAGCGCAACTGTCGTCGAGAACAAAGGCCGTCATTCTCACTCATTATGGCGGTTATCCCTGCGACATGGATCCGATCCTTGATCTATGCCGATCACGCCGTATTCGCGTGATTGAAGACAGTGCGTGCGCCACGAGCAGCCGTTACAAGAGCAGAGCCTGCGGCACATTGGGCGACATGGGGCTATGGTCGTTTGAAGCCGGGAAAATTATTACGACCGGTGATGGTGGAATGGTGTATCTCAAGTCCCCTGACCATGTACGAATCGCCAAGGAATATTTATATTTGGGTTTACCGGGCAGTGACAAAAGTGGGATGGACCGTGCAGTCTCCGGAAGCGCGAACTGGTGGGAAGTTCAAATAGAACGTCCCGGCCGCAGGGCCATTATGAATAATGTGGCCGCCGCCATTGGACTGGCTCAACTGCAGCACATCCATGAATTTGTGCAACGTCGCAAAGCCATCGATGACCGCTATCGTAAGGAACTCGCATCGTGTCCATTGATCACGCTGCCTCCTCTTGCTTCTCCTGACACCAAATCGTCCTATTATTTTTTCTGGATTCAACTCGAGCGACGGGATGAGTTGGCGTGGTTCTTACGCGAGCACGGAGTCTATTCGACATTCCGATATTGGCCGCTCCATAAAGTGCGCTACTTTCAGCAGTCCGTAGAGGGATTGCCGAACGCAGAATATGCGAGCCGACATACTCTGAATCTGCCGCTCCATCATGGGCTCTCGGATGACGACGTGACGAAGGTCATCGATCTCGTCAAACAATTTGGCGACAACACGTAATCGGCCATGGCCTGTAGTCGGCAACCATTCTTCTCCGTCCTGATCCCTTCTTATAATCGGCCTGAATATAT
>JBKPKC010000406.1:0-6011 GCA_046765595.1 Nitrospirota bacterium | reverse complement strand
GATCAACTCCTCGAGATGATTTTACTCCAGGCCGAAGTCCTCGAACTCAAGGCCGACCCGCATCAGCTCGCCAAAGGTGCGGTTGTCGAGGCCAAGCTGGAACGCGGCCGAGGCCCTGTCGCGACGGTGCTCGTGCAGAGCGGCACGCTGCATGTCGGCGACGTGTTCGTCGTCGGGTCGTTCAGCGGAAAGGTGCGCGCGTTGATCGGTCATACCGGCGCCAAAGTTCAGCAGGCCGGTCCTTCCGTTCCCGTCGAGGTAATCGGGTTGCCCGGTGTGCCTTCGGCCGGCGACGTCTTTCAGGCCGTGAAAGACGAACGCATTGCGCGCGAGATCGCGGAGGACAGGGCTCGGAAGCAGCGGGCGGCCGAACTGGCCGGCGCCGGCAAGGTTTCGCTCGACGATTTGTTCGCCAAAATTCAGGAAGGCTCGGTCAAGGAATTGTCGCTGGTCATCAAGGCCGATGTTCAAGGGTCGTCCGAGGCGTTGGCGGCGGCCGTGGAAAAGCTTCCAACCGAGGTCGTCAAGCTTCGGGTCATTCATAATGGTGTCGGGGGCATTACCGAATCGGACGTGCTCCTCGCGGCGGCTTCCAATGCGATCATCATCGGCTTCAACATCAGGCCTGAACCGAAGGCCTCCGATCTGGCGGAGAAGGAACACGTCGACGTCAGGCTGTACACGATTATTTACGATGCGTTGAATGACATCAAAGCCGCGATGGAAGGCTTGCTGGAGCCGACGCTCAAAGAGCGGGTGCTGGGCCGTGCGGAAGTGCGACAGGTGTTCTCGGTCTCCAAAGCTGGCACGATTGCTGGTTCCTATGTCATCGACGGCACGATTACCCGCGCAAGCGCCGGCGTGCGGGTCATCCGTGACAATGTCGTGGTCTATCAGGGGAAACTCGGGTCGCTGCGCCGATTCAAGGACGACGTTCGAGAGGTGCAGCAAGGCTACGAGTGCGGCATCGGAGTGGAGAACTTCAGCGATATCAAGACCGGCGATGTCATCGAAGCCTATGCCATCGACAAGATAGCGGCCAAATTGTGATCGAGGCGCCGCACAGCGTGGCGTTGGCGGCCGCTGGAGATGCACTGGTTGCATTGTGAGCATTGTCGTCGGACTCTGCACGATCGAACTCTTCATCGCCGACAGTCACTCGTTGAAAGACAAGCGGCAGGTGTTGATGAGCTTGAAAGACCGCCTGCGACAAAAGTTCAATTTGTCGGTTGCCGAGGTTGAGGCGCAGGATCTGTGGCAGAGGGCGGTGTTGGCGGTGGCCTGCGTGGCCAACGACGGCCGTCACGTGAATCAAGTGTTGGACCAAGCGCTGAACGTGGTGAGAAATCATCCAGCGAGCGAGATCGTCCAGTCCCGGATCGAGTTGTTGTGACGTGCTATGGCTGGTCATGGCAATGGCCGGCCGTCCAAGGAGCTGGGCGTGGCAAAAACGGGATACAGTCGGGCGGAGCGCGTCGCCGATCAAATCCGTATGGAGGTTGCCGACATTCTCATGCGGAAAATCAGGGATCCGCGGGTCCGCTCGGTGACGGTGACCGACGTCGAATTGACCAGCGACTTGCGCATCGCCCGAGTCTTCGTCACGGCGTTGGGCACTGAAGCGGAAACGAGGGACGTGTTTGCGGGACTCAGCAAGGCAAGCGGTTTTGTCCGGAGCGAGCTGGGACGCCGCTTAACCCTGCGATATCTGCCCGAGGTGGTGTTCGTCAAGGACGTCAGTGGACCGCGGGGAGATCGCGTCTTGCAGTTGTTGGACGAGATTCAGGAGAAAACCGACGGCACGCCGGAGGAGTCGTCATAGGTGACGTCATGAGCGCCGCGACTTCAAAGTGCGAAGTGATGGACGGCGTCTTGGCTGTGAACAAGGAAGCCGGATGGACCTCCCATGACGTGGTGGCGAAGGTTCGGCGGGTCCTCGGCGCGGCCAAAGTCGGCCATGCCGGCACCTTGGATCCTGCTGCGACCGGCCTTCTCCCTCTCCTCATCGGGAAAGCAACCCGGGTCGCCGAGTATCTCGTCGAATGGGACAAAGAATACCGAGCACACCTACGACTCGGGCAGACCACCGATACACTCGATGCCACGGGGAGGGTGCTCGAAACCCGGCCCACAGACCATCTGACCCCCGACGCAATCCGGGAAGCCGTGGGACGGTTTGAAGGCGAAATACAACAAATACCACCGATGTACTCTGCGGTCAAAGTCGACGGCGTGCCGTTGTACCGCACGGCCCGGACGGGAAAAACAATTTCGCGCGGCGCGCGCACGGTCGTCATCCATGAACTCGACGTGCTCGATGTCGCCGGTCACGATGTGACGTTGCGCGTGGTGTGTTCCAAAGGCACCTACATACGGACGCTGTGCGCCGACATTGGGAGCGCCTTGGGCGTCGGCGGCCATCTGCTGGCCTTGGTGAGGACGCGTGTGGGTCCTCTGACGCTCGATCGCGCTCTGACCGTCGACGAGATGATCGATCGTCAGGCCTTAGGGAGCCTATCGAGCGATGTGTGGTCTCTCGATGACGTTCTGCGGGATCTTCCCGTCGTCGTGATCGACGGCCGTGCGGCCGACCGCGTGTGCCATGGGGCACCGGTGGCATTGTCGACTGTCGTGTCGAAGACAGACGGTCGTAAATCGCATGAAGCGCGCATGCCGCTGCGCATCCATGACGTCAGCGGCCGGTTGTTAGCAGTGGGACGGCTCCCGGAGGCCGGTGCTGACCGGATTGCCATCGAGAAGGTGTTCGTGACGGACTCGTTCTAGGCAGGAGCAGCGAAAGGAAGGGGAGAATTCACATGGCTTTGTTGAAAGAGGCGAAAGCAGAGTTGATCAAACGGTATCGTCAGCACGACAGCGATTCCGGATCGCCGGAAGTGCAGATCGCCGTCTTGACGAACCGGATCACGTATTTGACGGAGCATTTCAAGCTCCATAAGAAGGATCACCATTCCCGGCGGGGTTTGCTGCAACTCGTCGGCCGTCGCCGGAGACTGTTGGACTACCTACGCGACGTGGATGACGCCCGGTACCGGGCGGTCATCGAGCGATTAGGCATTCGAAAGTAATCCAACGAACCTGCTGTCGCATGCGTCGACAGCAGGCCACCGTCACACAGGTGAACACTGAGATGCGCTCTTTTATTCCCTAGCGTGCGTGGAAGAGTCGGAGCGTAGCTCTGTGGGCATCTGTGGGGCATAAAAAGAGGAGACCATAGATGGCACACGTCGTTGAACTTGACGTCGCCGGCCGGACACTCAGACTGGAGACGGGCCGCGTCGCGAAACAGGCGGACGGCTCAATTTGGGCCTCATACGGAGACACTGTCGTTCTCGCCACCGCGGTGGCGTCGCAAAATGCCAAACCGGGCGTTGACTTCCTTCCGCTGACCGTCGATTACCAGGAGAAGGCCTATGCCGCCGGGAAAATTCCAGGAGGGTACTTCAAGCGTGAAGGGCGTCCGTCAGAGAAGGAAGTGCTGACCAGCCGCCTGATCGACCGGCCGCTTCGTCCCTTGTTCCCGGAAGGCTATTACTTCGAAACGCAGGTCATTGCGGCTGTGCTGTCATCTGACAGAACAGGCTCCTCGGATGTGATCGGGATCACTGCCGCGTCGGCGGCACTCGCGGTATCGAACATTCCATTCCTGGGCCCTATCGCCGGCATCAAGATCGGGCGGGTCAACGGCCGATTCGTCGTGAATCCTGATCTCGAAATGCTGAAGAGCAGCGAGTTGGATTTAGTAGTAGCCGGAACTGCCGATGCCGTCATGATGGTCGAGGCCGGAGCCAATGAGCTACCGGAAGCGACCATGCTGGAGGCGATCGAGCTTGCACATGCCGAGATCAAGAAGATTGTGGCCAAAATCAACGAGCTGCGCGTGTTGTCGGGGAACAAATCCAAGCGTGTGGTCGCGACGGAAGAAATCGCGCCTGAATTGGCGACGCAGGTCAAAGCGCATGTGGCGCAAGGCATCCGGGACGCGATCATGATTCCCAACAAGACCGCCCGGCAAGAGCGTCTGGACGTAATCCTCAAGGATGCAATCGAAAAGCTCAAGAAGCCGGAGGATCCCAATCGAGAACGCCATGTCAAGATTGTGTTCCACGGTTTGGAATACACCGAAGTCCGGAACATGATTCTCGAAAAGGGGTCACGGGCTGACGGGCGTGGACCGGCCGACATCCGGCCCATCACCTCCGAGGTCGGCGTCCTTCCGCGGACTCATGGGTCGGCGTTGTTTACACGCGGCGAAACGCAGAGCCTGGCGGTCGTGACGTTGGGAACGACCGACGACGAGCAACGGATCGACGCTCTGGAGGGCGAATATACGCGCACGTTCATGCTCCATTATAATTTTCCGCCCTTCAGCGTCGGCGAAGCCAGACCGCTTCGCTCCCCGGGCCGCCGGGAAGTCGGTCATGGAGCGTTGGCCGAGCGGGCGTTGAAGCCGGTGATTCCCAACAAAGACCAATTTCCTTACACGCTGAGGATCGTTTCCGACATTCTTGAATCCAACGGCTCGTCGTCCATGGCGACGGTGTGCGGAGGGACGTTGGCCATGATGGATGCTGGCGTCCCGATCAAAGAGCCTGTGGCGGGAATCGCCATGGGACTGATCAAAGAGCAGGATCGCGTCATGATCTTGTCGGACATTCTCGGCCTGGAAGATCATCTGGGCGACATGGATTTCAAGGTGTGCGGGACGAGACGCGGCGTGACGGCGCTGCAGATGGACATTAAGATCGGCGGCATCACGCCGACGCTGATGCATCAGGCGTTGGAGCAGGCGAAGGCCGGACGCTTGCATATTCTTGGCTGCATGCAGAAAGCCCTCGAAACGCCGAGGGCGAATATGTCGGCGTTCGCGCCGCGCATTTATACGATGAAGGTGAAGCAGGACAAGATTCGCGAGGTCATCGGTCCGGGCGGAAAAACCATTCGCGGCATTCAGCAGGATTGCGGCGTCAAGATCAACATCGAAGATACCGGCGTCGTCACCATTGCATCCGTGGATAGCGCCTCGCTCGAGAAGGCCAAAGAAATGGTCAATCGCATCGTCGAAGAAGTCGAGGTCGGCAAGACCTATCTGGGAACGGTACGGAAGATCATGGACTTCGGCGCATTCGTGGAGGTGCTGCCGGGAACCGACGGGCTGGTCCACATTTCCCAGTTGGCGCATCACCGCGTCAAATCCGTTTCCGACGAAGTCTCCGAGGGCGATCAGATTCTCGTGAAGGTGCTGGAAGTCGACCGGCAAGGCAAAATTCGCCTCAGTCGCAAGGAAACCATGCCAGCTCCGACCGGCGCGGGCACCAAAGATCAGACGTCCGGGTAAGCAACTTGTACCGCAAGCGCGTGCTGGACAATGGGATGCGCGTCGTGACCGAGCGCATTCCGACGCTCAAGTCGGTCACGGTCGGCATCTGGGTCAATACCGGATCGCGCGACGAACAGCCTGCACAGGCCGGCTACTCTCATTTCATCGAACACATGTTCTTCAAGGGGACGCGCTCGCGTTCCGCGACCGAGATTTCCCGCGAGATCGACGGCCTTGGGGGCGAGATGAACGCCTTCACCACGCGCGAGACGACAACCTTTTACGTCAAGGTTCTCGATCAGCAGCTCCAACAGGCGCTCGAATTGCTAGCGGACCTTTTTCATCACTCCCGTTTTGACTCCAAGGAGGTTGAAAAGGAAAAGCAGGTTGTCCTCGAAGAAATCCGCATGGTGCAGGACGACCCGGAGGACCTCGTCCAGGAATTGCACACGGGCCAGGTGCTGGGCCGCCATCCGCTCGGTCGGTCGATCCTTGGCCGGGAAGAGACGATTCAGAGCCTCAAGCGGCCGGATCTCCTGGGCTACATTGATGCGCACTACGATCCCAGTGAAATCGTCCTCGCCATCGCCGGCAATTTTGAACAAGCTGCGGTGGAGCGGTTGGTTGCGCGGTTCTTCGGTAAAAAGAAGCCGTTGGATGGCCTTTCGCGACC
>JBKPKC010000405.1:0-7656 GCA_046765595.1 Nitrospirota bacterium | reverse complement strand
CCAGGGCTCCAGCCTAGGAAGACGTAGTTCGTTCCTTGGTCTTTGCCCATTTCAGCCGCGACCTGCTTCAGGAGCTGGTCGGCCATGCCGGTGCCCGACACCCAGAGCGTCATGGCGACAACGCGGAGATTTTTCCTGAAGGCGTGCCGCAACAGGGCAATGGCCTGGGGGTGGAGTTCCGGTTTGGAGGCGGGGTCGAAATCGAGGGACAGGAGAAAGACCGACCGCTCGGGCAGCGTTTCGATATAGTCGTAGACGCTGCGGACTTCCGGTGAAATTTTGATCGGCAAGCCGACCGGATACAACAGCGGCAGCAGCGTACAGAGACCAATCACAAGGAAAATGATCCGGCGGTCGATTTTCAACATGCGCTCGGAAAGCGTCATGCCATCGATTCTCCTGCACCCTTCGACCCATCTGTTGTGGGTGGCGCCGAGCGGACGGACGGTTCGCACCCACCCACCCCGCCGCGCCAAGACGCGGCTTGCACCAAGCGCGCGCAACGGGGGTCCCCACACCGGGCGGGGGTGCGAGCACGACTGGGCTGCTTGGCGACATGACCCACAACTTTCACTCTTTCCCTCCACCTAAATAGGACCGCTCGACGCCGAAAATGATCTTCAAGGAGAGCGCGATGGCGCCAAGGCTCACGCCGATCAAAATGGCGCGCCGGACCGAGGCGTTGAGGACGTTGAGAATCCATTGCGACACGTCGCCGCTCAGCGGAATCAAATACTCGCCCAGCGGGACACGGCCCATCATGACGATGACCGCCGCGATCAGCAGGACGGCCGCCTCGCGGCTTCTCGCCCGGAACGACCGATAGGCGGCTGACGCGATGAAGAAGGCCAGGATGGCGAACATCGTTCCTTGCAGCGGCACCATCATGAAGCTGTAGATCCAGCCGAAGGCCGTCATTCCGCCGTCGAGGCTTTCCTTGCCGCCGGCCCACAGCCCCACGGCGACCGTGACGAGCATTCCGGCATACAGCACGAGGCTGTATGCCCACCCGGCTTCTTGGCGGCGGATCTTGACGGCATGCTGATGGAACAGACTCGTCACCCCGAGCACGAGCGCAAAGCCGCCGATGATCTGGAGCCACTTGGTAGCGGACGTCAGCAACAGCTCGGATGCCGGATGCGGAACGTAATACTGCCCCGCAAACACCAGACCGGTAATCATCGTGATCAAGAGCGGCAGCCGGCGGCGGAGGAAAATCATTTGAGGTCCTTGAAAAGGTCGAGAAAGAGCTGCGGCCATGATCCGCCGGTCGCAACGCCGACCGTCGCGAGCACCGTCCCGATCAGGATGACGCCCAGCACGACCGCCTTGCCGATGTCCTGCCCGCGGAGCGTGCCGATTTGAATCGGCTCTTTGGAGAGGTACGCGCTGGCGGCATACAGTTCCTCGCCGATCAACGTATAGTCGCAGGTCGTGACAAAGAATGGCAGCTGATGGTCCGAGTCGGTGCCGGCGATTTGAATGGCGCCCGTGCTTGCGCCGGTTTCCGTCAGGAGGAGCGATTCGGCGAAATACGATCCCATGAAAAAGTTTGCGGCGGGCTTCTTGCGCAGCATGATGCCGTCCACGGCCGCGGTGTAGCTGAACTGGTCGGCAGTGATGAAGAAGTTTGAATCCTCCTTGAAGAGATCGGGTTTTCCCGCCTCGAGGTACGCCTGCTTCGTGATTTCCTGGCACACGGCCATGGTAATCGGATCGCGGTGCGGCACCATCAATTCGGTCTCATAGGCGGCTGTGCGCTTGGCCACGCGGCCGAGTATGACGGCCGCCGCGATCGTCGATGGATCGCTCATGTCGTGGGCCCCCGTGAGGTAGAGAATCGGCTTGCCCAACTCGGTGGACCGGCCGATGGCTTCATCCACGGCATCGAGACCGGGAATGCGGCGGAGAAAGATGTCGTTTCGTTTCGCGTGACTGATCGTATAGAACACGAGCACGCCAAAACCGAGAGCGAGCAATAGATTATTGAGCTGGTTCCAATTGAACCAATTGGCTCGAGGACTGGCCCGTAGCAGCGGCCCGACAACCCGCTCATCGCCCCGGCGCATCGCGACCGTGACGGCATAGCTGGTGCCCTCTTTGAGATCGATTCCCTTGCCGTTCCTGATCACGTAGTAATGCCAGCCCGGGTCGGCGGCTTTCGTCCACCAGGCACTCTTGGCGTCTTTGACGTAACGGGTGTTCGCAGGAAACTCGGCGACGACCTTGAGCGCGCCCGGATCGGTGACATCCGCCTCACCGAGCAGCACCTGGTATTGGGCGTCGGGAGCATCGGAGGGACCCGGAGGCCACACGGCCGTCAGGCTCCCACCGCCATCGTTCGGCGTATCGATGACTTGAACACCAGCTGGGGCGCTAACGGCAGGTTGCGCGAGGAGAGAGGCCGCCGGATTCATGCACAGCAGGACCGAGAAGACAACGGCGGTCAATCGGGCGATGCGATAGGCTCTCACCCCTCAATCACCTCGATATTGGTCCTGGGAATGACGGCTCGCGCGCCGTCCGCAAATGTCACCTCAAGCACGCGCACGTTGCTCTCGGTGGGAATGCTGGCCAGATCGGAGGGCAATGCGGACACTTCACCGATCCTCCCAAACAGCGGGTCTCGGATGATCCGCACGGCGTCTCCCAGCCGGATGCCTGTTCGCTGGACTTCAGCCGGCTGATCGGTGGCGCTGGTCTGGCGTGGGATGATGATTTCCGGACGAATCACACCGGCTCTGATCTGCGTGGCACCGGAGATCGACGCCTTGCGGCCCGTGTGGGCCGACAACAGCTTGAAGGTCTTCGAGGCCATGGGAATTGTCCCGAACCCTTCCGTGAGAATGAGCGTGAATCCCACCTGCTCGGTGCCCGTGATCGCGACGCCCAAATCATAGCCCAAGAGCGCGCGCAGATCCTTATCATGAATCCCGCCGACAACCAAGCCCGCAATGCCGAGTTCCTTCGCTCTGGCCATCGTTTCCGAGGGAAGAAACGACCCGCCGACGACGATCTTCCCCTTCATATCCGGCTTGAGATGGCCGGGTCCCAGCGGCTCGTCGGGCGAACCCACTGCCACCACCAATTCTCCCCACACCTCGCCGCCGATGCCGAAGATGCCCTGCACGAGACTACAGCTCGATTCCACGACAATGCCTTGCCGGGGAATCGTTTCGACGACCGTTCCGTCGATGTAGGCCAACAGATTCAGGAGCCGCGGCGGTTCGCGCAGCAGGACTTGTCCCGTGACTTCGGACAACGCTTCGATCGTTCCGGTCACGGGCGAACGGATCTCCGTTTTGAACCATTTGATCAGCGGCTTGTTTTCAGCCAGGATTTCGTCTTTCTGGACGGCGTCGCCCTCCTTCTTGACGAGATACTCCTTGATCTCATCGGGGGCAATGCTCAGCTGATTGGCCAAATTGACGGGATACACTTTCCCAGGAAGCTCAGCCCGCGCAACGGCCTGATCCGACCGCACACGATCACCGATCTTTACGGAGAGGGTGCCGGGCAACGGCAACAGCCGCCGGCGTCTGACGACCGTACGGTCGGCGACTGCTAACCCTGGGGTATAGGAATGCGCCATGATTAAGCGGCTGAAAGGCCTATCCCTTCGGATACAATTCCACGGCCTCAAACCATTTCTTCAGCGCTGCGACCCTCACAGCCGGCTCTGTCGGTAATTGAAGCGGACGCCCGCGGCCGTCCAGCAACAGGCCGACCACCCCTCCCTGCACGTCGCGCGTCACCGACGCACCCGGCCCCGCCCCCGCATCGATGGCTTTGGCCGGATGGATCGTCACCCTCGCCTTCGCCTCCGCCGCAAGCGGATACAGCGCGACATCTCCACACAGCAGACGGTCCTTCACGGTTCGGCCCTCGGCGAATGCGATCTCGTAGTCGGCGCAGGTCTGGCCGTGCCTGCCCTGCCCGATCGGGGCCACACACGTACCCAAATAAATCATGCAGTCGCGCACGAAGACATCGGTCGCGGCTTTTTCATTGATGGTCGACAGCACACCCAGGTGCGGCATCATGAAGATGCTGTCGACGGAGAGCATGGTGAAGCCCAAGGGCTCGTAGGCGTCGATCATCATCAGCATGGATTGAATCCGCCGGGGGGCGTGCGACAAAATGCCGCCACTGCCGACGATCAAATCCAACTTCCGCATGTCGATCAACGTGCGGCCGGACGTCTGCTGCTCAAAGACGTCGGAGATGGTGCGTTCCTGCTGGATGCCCTTCAGGCCGGTGGCCAGCGATTTGTGATGGATCAAGGCAAGCCGGAGGGCCTCGCGGGCAATGGCGTGTTCGATCTGCAGCTCATCGAGAGTCTGGGGAATCGTCGTCGGCCGGATCATCTTGTTCTTGATGCGGTTGCGAAGGGTCTGTTCGTCGATCGTGAACGGCACCCAGCGCATGATGTTGGCAAGCCCGGCCTCGGCCAGGACATTGGAAATACTGTACGACATGCCCAGGTTCGCGCTCACCGTCCGGTTGAAGACGCCTTCGAACACCGAGAAGACATCCGTGGTGGCGCCTCCGATGTCCACGCCGATCAGATTCAGGTGCTCACGTTTCGCGATGGTCTCCATGATCAGCCCGACGGCTGCGGGCGTCGGCATGATCGGAGCGCCCGCCATGTCCATGAGTTTCTTATAGCCCGGCGCCTGCTGCATGACGTGCTCGAGAAACAGATCGTGGATTTTATTCCGGGCCGGCGCCAGGACTTCCTTCTCCAACACGGGCCTGATGTTGTCCGTCACCTCCAGGGCCGTTTTCTCGGCCAGGATTTTCCTGACCTGCGTTTGGGCCTCCTTGTTGCCCGCGTAAATGAGCGGCAGTTTGTAGGTCGCGCCGAACCGTGGACGCGGTTCGGCAGCGGCAATGTATTCCGCCATTTCGACGACGTGCGTCACGGCGCCTCCGTCCGTTCCGCCGGACATCAGAATCATGTCCGGCCGCATCGACCGGATGCGTTCGATTTTCTCGTGAGGCAAGCGGCCGTCGTTGGAGGCCAGCACGTCGATCACGATCGCGCCGGCGCCCAGCGCAGCACGCTGCGCGCTTTCCCCCGTCATGTTCTGGACGACGCCGGTGACCATCATTTGGAGCCCGCCACCCGCACTGCTCGTGGAGATGTAGATGTCGACCCCCGTCTGTGCGTCGCGCCGGGGCGTGATGATGTGCTCGCCGTCCAGGATTTTCCGCTTCGAGAGCTCTTCGATCTCCGCAATCGCGTTCAACACGCCGCGGGTCACGTCCTCGAAGGGAGCTTCCACGGTCGTCGGCGCTTCACCCCGGTACGTTTGCCGGTATTCGTCGCCGATTTTTTCGATCAAAATGGCCTTCGTCGTCGTGCTGCCGCAATCTGTGGCGACGATCACGGTCAATGGATGATCGGGCGGCGGGACGGACCATGCGGACGTCATCGAGCCGATGCCCTCTGGAGCGAGGCTCTGTGTTCGATGACCGCGACCAACCGGGGGAGGGTGTCTCGGCGCTCGAGCAAGCAGGCAATCCGCTCGAAGTCCTTGCCTTCGAAGGCGCATTCGATGAGCGGCGTCAAGAAATGCAGCGCCTGGCTCCCGAGAAAGTTCATCGGCCCC
The DNA here is from genome assembly GCA_046765595.1 of Nitrospirota bacterium. Classification (GTDB taxonomy): domain Bacteria; phylum Nitrospirota; class Nitrospiria; order Nitrospirales; family Nitrospiraceae; genus Nitrospira_C. The sequence goes on along the minus strand of JBKPKC010000405.1, from coordinate 2,041 downwards.
ATGGATTCGAGAAACATCATGGCCGGGGCTGCCATGCGCCGTGTGACCAGGGCATCGGCGATGCGCTCCATGAGGTGTAGCTCCTCGCTGCTGAAGGAAGGTGCGAGCGCTTGCGTGGAGAAGGCATGCCTGAGCCCCTTGTGCAGCTTGCGCAGCCGGCCGGCGAGGTGGTCCTTGGACAAGGGGCGCATATGCTGATCTGATTAGCGGAACGGAGGTTGACGCATTATATGGAGCGGCCGTCGAGGAGTCAATTTTGCGTCGACTCGACACCGTCGGCACGCCGCACGCCGGTGAGAAAGGCATCGAGTGCCGGCGCCGTTTAAGTCTTTCTCTTCACACGTGGTCGGCGTTTGCGGCGGGCAGATACGAGGGAAACCGTCGCGGGGGCCGGCTGGGACGTGATCCGTTAGGTGGCCAATGTCTTCTGACCAATCTTACCTTCCGTGCCTTTCCATAATCGCACGATGTTGTCCTTGTGTTTGATCCAGACCAACGTACTCACGACGATCGCAAAGATCAGAAACTCCTGCCGCTGCTCATTCACGATGGCGACGACCGGGAACAGCCCGAAGGCGGCAAGCGCTCCTCCCGATGAATAGCGCCAGATGGCGACGGCCCCGAGCCAGATCAACAGCAGCAGCGTTCCGATCGACGGCGACAAGCCCAGGACGGATCCCAACGCCGTCGCCACGCCTTTGCCGCCTTTGAACGGCAGAAAAGGCGAAAACAGATGCCCGATGATCGGCGACAGCGCCGCGACCATGATGAACGACTCGGTATGCAGCCATTGCATCGCAGCCCAGCCGATCACCCATCCCTTTCCCATGTCGCCAAGCAGTGTCAGGAGGCCGGCCTTCGCCCCGGAGACCCGCAGCACGTTCGTGAACCCGACATTCCGGCTGCCCACCGTGCGCGGATCAGGCAACTGGAAGGCTTTGGACACGACGATGCCGAAGGGGATGGCACCCAGCGCATAGCCGAGCACGACGAGCAGCCCGCAGAAAAGTTCTTCTTCCACTCACAAGCCCTTGGCGACCACTTGCTTCCAAAAACTCCACACGTAGAGGCCACCTGACAGATAGCCCAGCACCAGGGACAGGTAGAGTGTCACACTACCCGCCAGATGCAGATTCCCCAGCTCGGACAGCGCCGTGCCCTCCAGGATCAGCATCGTGATGGCAACGACCTGCAGCGCCATTTTGTACTTGCCCGTCGTCTCAGCCACAATGATCATCCCTTCGCCCGCCGCGATGGCACGGATGCCCGTCACCGCCACTTCGCGCGCGACCACGAGAATCGCGACCAACGCGCTGACACGATCGACGTTGACCAATAAGATCAGAGCGGACAGGACGAGCAGCTTGTCGGCGATCGGATCCAGCAGCTTGCCGAGCTTGGTGATCTGCCCGGTACGGCGCGCGATGTAGCCGTCCAAGAGGTCGGTGATGGCCGCGATCACGAACACGACGGCCGCGCTCAACGAGCGGTCGGGAGTCGGCGTAAAGAACAGCATCACGAAGACGGGAATCAGCAAAATCCGCACGAGCGTGATGACGTTCGGCAGGTTCAGGGATTCTTGTCCGACCGCTTTCCAGGCTTCGAGCACGCGATTCATAGCTATACGTTCTCTCTCGTCTTGACTTGATTAACTCAGACCAATCAAACAGGTGTCATTCTCACCCACCCGGCCCCTGCGCACGTCGGAACGTGCACGGTATCCAGACTCACCCACCCGGCCCTGTGCACGTCGGAACGTGCACGGTACCCAGGCTCACCCACCCGCCTCAGCGTTCATTTTCCACCCGCCAACCCACCGAGTGCTTCGCAATCGATCCCCGCCTACGCGCTCCTCCCTCTCCTAGGCCGCAGCGAGCGAAAACACGAGTTGTACGTTTCCTTGTACGTCGAGTCTGTGAGCGATGCAAGAACGACGCAGGACGCCCGTGTCATTGTTCTGATCAGACGAGACCGTGCTTCAACAGGTCATGCAGGTGAATCACTCCGAGTATTTTACCCTCTCCCTCGGTGACAACCAGGG
>JBKPKC010000404.1:0-3199 GCA_046765595.1 Nitrospirota bacterium | reverse complement strand
ACGAGGACCATTACGATCTGGAAAAGGTCAAAGAACGCATCCTGGAATACCTGGCCGTCAGGAAGCTCAAAGAAAAGATGAAGGGGCCGATTCTCTGTTTCGTGGGCCCGCCTGGCGTCGGCAAAACATCCCTCGGAAAATCGATCGCCCGGGCGCTCGGCCGCGAGTTCGTGCGCATCAGTCTCGGCGGCGTGCGTGACGAAGCGGAGATCCGCGGTCATCGGCGGACTTACGTCGGCGCCCTTCCCGGCCGCATGATCCAAGGGATGAAACAGGCGGGCACCAACAACCCGGTCTTCATGCTCGACGAGATCGACAAGGTCGGCATGGACTTCCGCGGCGATCCGTCGGCCGCCCTGCTCGAGGTACTGGATCCCGAGCAGAACAACACGTTTACCGACCACTATCTGGGCGTACCGTTCGATCTTTCCGAGGTGATGTTCATTACGACGGCGAACCTCATCGATCCCATTCTTCCGGCCCTCCGCGACCGGATGGAGATCATCGAGATCCCCGGCTACACTGAAGAGGAAAAGCTCGGCATCGCCCAACGCTATCTGATCCCGCGGCAGCTCAACGAGCACGGGATCACGGAGAAGCACATCAAGATCGCCGAGCCGGCGATCCGGCAGATCATCATCCATTACACGCGGGAAGCCGGCGTGCGAAATCTCGAACGGGAAATCGCCAATGTCATGCGCAAGGTGGCGAAGAAAGTAGCCGAAGGCAAAGGCCTGGGATTTCCGGTAAATGCCGGCAATCTGCACAAGTACTTGGGCGTCCCGAAGTTCGTCCCGGAATCGGAGCTCGAGAAAGATGAAATTGGCGTGGCAACGGGCCTCGCCTGGACCGAATCGGGCGGCGATGTGCTCTACATCGAAGCGACTGTCATGAAGGGCAAAGGCGCGCTCACGTTGACCGGCCACCTCGGCGACGTCATGAAGGAGTCGGCGCAAGCGGCCTTGAGCTACGTCCGGTCGCGTGAGAAAACGCTGGGCATCAACCCCGACATGTTTACCAAGCAGGATCTGCATATCCATGTCCCGGCCGGCGCCATCCCGAAAGACGGCCCCTCCGCCGGCATCACCATGGCCACGGCAATCGCCTCGGCGCTCGCACAGGTGCCGGCGCGGCGCGATTTGGCGATGACCGGCGAGATTACCCTCCGCGGCCGAGTGCTGCCTATCGGCGGATTGAAGGAAAAAATCCTCGCCGCCAAACGGGCCCGATTGACCTCCGTGATTCTGCCGAAGCGCAACAAGAAAGATCTCGACGAAATCCCCAAACACATCCTCAAGGGTATTCAGCTCGTGTTTGCCGATACGATGGACGACGTCATGAAGGTGGCCTTGCGCCGCAGGGCCCCGGCGAAGAAAAAAGCGGGGCAGCCGCAGGCGCCCAGGGAATCGCCGAAACCGGTCCGCATCGAAAAGTCGAGGCGCACCGAGCATACTGCGCACACACGATCTGCCGGTCCGCAAGCCCCTCGCTCGCATTAGCATGCCATCGTCGGCCCGGCTCAAGGCCAGCTCCACCATCCGAGAATTCGACCTGATCCGGGCAATCAAGCAACGGTACGACAGGACTGCCGCCCATGTTGTCCGCGGCATCGGCGACGACGCCGCCGTGATTGCTGTGAGGCGTCACCGCCGCTATCTCTTGACCACCGACCTGCTGGCGGAAGGCGTCCATTTCGACTGCCGGACCGCGGCCTTTTCCGACATCGGGTTTCGAGCCGCGACCGCCAACTTGAGCGACATCGCCGCGATGGGAGGCCTACCTGAGTACCTCCTCGTCTCGCTGGCCATTCCCCGCGCCGCCACGAGCCGGCAGGTGAAGCAGTTGTACGACGGCATGATGGCCGCCTGCCGGCCCCATCGCGTCCAACTGATCGGAGGCGACACCGCCGCCTCGGCAGGAGGTTGGTTCGTCAACATCATGCTGGTCGGATCGGCGACCTCCGGACGCATTCTGTTTCGCAGCGGAGCGCGGCCAGGCGACGATCTGTACGTGACGGGCTCTCTCGGCGATTCCCGGGCGGGCCTCGAATTGCTGCAAGCGCGCAACCGCACCGCGGCCGCGCGGGCGCTCGGCCCCGCCCACCGCCGGTTTCTGATTCGACGGCACTTGCGGCCGACGGCGCGCATCCGCGAAGGGATGTGGCTCGCGAAGGCTGCCTGGGCCACGTCAGCCATCGATCTCTCAGACGGGCTTTCAGGAGACCTGAGACATCTGTGTGCCGAAAGCCGCGTCGGCGCGGAAATCGAACTGTCGGCGCTGCCCCTCTCTTCGGCGTGCCGTCTGTATGCAGAATCTGTCAACCAGGACGCCCGAACATATGCGTTGGCCGGTGGAGAAGATTACGAACTGCTGTTCACGGTCCCTGCACGACACCGCACACGATTTCAACGCGTCTCTATGCAGCACCGGCTTCATGCGACGAGGGTCGGACGGATGACTGCAGCCAAGGAAGGGCTGCGGATGACGCTGTCCGACGGCCGGCAGCGTCCACTTCCTGCAACCGGGTACGAGCATTTCCGTTCGCACGAGGTATAGAAGGTGCACCTGCCATGGCCCCATTGCACACGCTGTTGAAGCAGATCCTTCACCTGCAGGAATCGCCGCAACGCACGGCGCTGGCCTTCGCCGTCGGCGCCGCAATCGCCTTCTGTCCGCTCTACGGGTTCCATATGGTGTTGGTAGCCGTCTGCACCTGGGCGTTCAAACTGAATTTCGTGGCCTTGTTCGCCGGCGCAGCGATCAATAACCCCTGGACCATCGTACCCATCCTGGGAGCCACCTATTGGACCGGCGCGATCATGCTGGGGCGCTTGGACACTCCCGCATTCGACTGGAGCGAGCTGGGCTTTCGCGCGGTGTATGAGCAGGTCATGCCTTATGCCGTGCCCTTCGCCCTCGGGGGATTCGTGCTGAGCCTCATCGCCGCGATTCTCACGTATCCCTTGGCGCTCTATCTGATTACCAAGCACCGCCAGACAGCGGCTCGCCATGCCGAGCCATTGCCGCCTCCCAAGCCGCTACGCTAAGATGCTGTCGCGCCATGGCACGGCAGCAATCCACTCGCCAACCTGCCGCTCCCTACGAGGGAGCGGCCCTCATCGCTGATCCGATTCACAAGTACGTGTCATTCACCGTGCCGACCGATCAGCCCGACCCGCATGAGCGGACCGAAAAAGAC
>JBKPKC010000403.1:0-8517 GCA_046765595.1 Nitrospirota bacterium | reverse complement strand
GCAAAGTAGGGTCATGAAGAGTCAGCCTGAACCCGACGCAAGTCCCCAATCGCTGTCCGGCAGCGTCACCCATCTGATCGAGGAATGCCGCATGGTGTTGCCCGGTATCCAGGCGCTGTTCGGATTCCAGTTGATCGCGGTCTTCAACTCGACCTTTTGGACGAGGCTCGATCGATTTGAGCAGCTGGTCCATTATGTGGCGATGGGGCTTGTCGCGTTTTCGGTTGCACTGGTCATGACGCCTGCCGCCTACCGTCGCCAGGCGGAGCCGATGTCGGTCTCCAAACATTTTGTCCCGACGTCCTCGCGCCTATTGTTCTGGTCGATGTATCCGCTCATGGGCGCCATCGTGATGGATTTTTATCTCATCGGCAGCCTGATTCTGGAGAGCCGGTCGTTCAGCCTGCTCGCGGCGCTTGTTTTATTGGGCGTGTTTCTGGTGTTGTGGGTCTTCCTGCCCCGTGTGACGAGGCTGCAGCGGCTTTTCAGCGGATTGAAATGACCTTACCTCAAGAAGAGGGCGCTTCCGTCAGCCGTACGCTGTACAGGTACTGATACAGTCCCTGTCGTGTCATCAACTGGCTGTGCGTGCCGGCTTCCACCAAACGGCCCTTGTCCAAGACCAGGATGCGATCAGCCCCATGAACCGTCGTCAATCGATGCGCGATGACGAACGTGGTCCGGCCCTTCATCAGCCGTTCGAGTGCTTCCTGGACCAACCGTTCGGATTCGGTGTCCAGTGAGGAGGTGGCTTCGTCCAACAAGAGGATGCGTGGATTCTTCAGCACGGCACGGGCGATGGCAATCCGTTGCCGCTGTCCTCCCGATAGGTTGACCCCCTTTTCTCCGACGAGCGTCTGATACTGATCCGGGAAACTCATGATGAACTCGTGCGCGTGTGCGGCTCGGCTGGCTTCTCTGACCGCATCGTCCGTGGCGTCCGATCGGCCATAGCGGATGTTGTCGAGAATCGTACCGCCAAAGAGAATGGTCTCCTGAGGGACCAACGCAATCTGCCGATACCAGCTGTCCAGCGTCACCTGGCGCAGATCGAATCCGTCGACGGTGATCCGGCCTTCGCTCGGATCATAAAACCGGTGGAGCAGATTCACCAACGTTGTCTTCCCTGCGCCGGTGGGACCGACGATCGCCACCAGCTCTCCGGACTTCGCCTCGAAGGAAATGTCCGTCAGTATCGGCTGCCGAGCGTCGTAGGCAAAGCTGACGTGTTCGACCGCGATGTGGCCGGAGACGGGCGGCAAAGGCACGGCGCCCGGGATGTCCCGGATGTCCGGTTCGGTATCCAGGATCTCGAACATGCGTGAGGTCGCGCCTTGCGCCTCACGGATCTGGGCGAAGACGCGGGCGGCGGAACTGAACGGGCCGATGAGAATTCCCGCGAACAACACGAAGGCGAACAATTCGCCGGGCGACACCGTGCCCTCGATCACCTGACGTCCTCCATACCACAGGACGGCGGCGGCGGCGGAGAACGTCAGAAGACTGATCACCGGAATGAACACCGCCATGATACCGGCCCGCCGCATGGTGAGTGACAACGTGTGATCGATCTGAGCCGAAAACCGTGCTTCCTCTCGCGCGGTTTGAACGAAAGATTTGACGATGCGGATGCCCGCAATGACTTCCTCGATCAAAGTGCTGAGGGCGGCGGTCTGGTCCTGAATCGAGGTCGAGAGCGACTTGAGCCGCCTGCCGAAAAATTTTGCCACGACCACCAGCAGGGGCAAGAGGACCAGGATCAGCAGGCAGAGACGCCAGTTCATGGCGAGGAGAAACGCGATGCCGCCGACAAAGGTGACAATCTGCTTCGCGGCGTCGATCGGCGTCTCCGTGACGACCGATTGGATGATCGTGACGTCGTTCATGAGCCGAGACAGCAACTCTCCCGTGCGGCGTCTGGCGAAGAAACCAACGGACAGCGTTTGGAGATGCCCGAAGAGATGCCTCCGAAAGTCGGCCACGATGTGTTGCGACAGCGAGGCGCTGAGATAGCTGTGGCCCATTGAACAAAGTCCCTGGACGACCACCAAGCTCAGAAACAGAGCGATGAGCTCGTTCATCCGGACGGCGTCGTGCTGTACGGTGATCACATCCCAGAGGGAACCGGCCAGCCGCAGCAACCCCAGATTAATGGCGGCGACTGCCATGACGAGGAGGCCGGCCAGCACCATGCGAGGGAGGTAGGGCATCAGAAACGGCCGGAAGCGGGCAAAGGTCGACATGGCAGACAGAATGTTAGAGGAGGCGGGCTCAAAACGCCAGCGGCGCCGTGGTCGCCGATCGTCTCCTCATGCCTCAGTGGATGTCGGGTGCGGATTCGAGCGGAATACGGAACAGGGGAGAATGAAAGAGCAGAGACGACCCCGTCAGATTTGCGCGATGGATTCGATGAGGTTCTTGTTCACGGCGACGAAATCAGAGCGGTCCTTGTCGTTGACCACGACGTCGGTCAGGCTGATGAACAGCCGCTGCTCTTCATTGATCGCATCGGACACGCGGTTGCGCATGGGGGGAATGAGAAAGTCTCCGACGTACACGCAGTTCACCGTACGGACGCGAATGCGAACCTTCTTGCCTTCGGGCACAGGTCCTCTCCTCCGGCAGCGAGCCTGAGACTAGCTTTTACGACGCAGGAACTTTTGGCGCCGGCGCAATTTCTTGTATTTATGTTTGCGCATTTTCTTGCGGCGCTTCTTGAGCACGCTGGCCATACGGTGTCTCCCTTACGAGGGCGAGTCTAGAAGTTTTCCGGAGAAATTGCAAGAAGACGGCGCAATGGCGTTGCGGTTTCTCGACTGCGCTCGCGCTTGACCTGTCCGATCAGCGGTTCCTATACTGCGCGCAGTATGCGCATGACGAAAAAATTCGGCGCAGCGCTGGTAATCGCCGGCCTGCTCTGGTTCGCAGGTGCAGGATGCAGCGGCAAGACGATTCAGTATCCGGAAGATCACGAGCGGTACCTTCGCATCGACAAAGCCGTGGAATCGCTCCGCAAGGCGTATGTGGGCAAGAACGCCTCCGCACTGGCTGCGCTCATGGTGCCGGTCGACGCGACGGACCGGCTGCAACAGGATGCCGAGAGCGATTTTGACACGTTCCACGACATCGTCATGGATTTCCGCGTCGAGCGCATCATGATCGACAATGACGACATCGATGTGTATGTGCATTGGTCGGGGCTGTGGAAAAAAGACCCCGAGGATCCGGGCATGCGTCATCGAGGCCATTCACGGCTGCAGTGGGTGGGAACGGCATCCGTTCTGCTCGTGGGCATGCAGGGCGACGTCCCGTTCGGCGCGACGGGCCGCCAGGCGTTGACGACCCAGTCTCCGGGCGCGGGCCGCAAGTAACCCATGCGAGCACGACGGTCACCGCCACCGCCCTTCGCCGACTTTTTGGTGATTGGCAGCGGGGTTGCCGGTTTGCGGGCCGCGATCGAACTCAGCCGGAACGGGCGGGTGCTCGTGCTCACCAAAGGTCATCCCCTTCAAAGCAGTTCCATTCACGCGCAAGGCGGCGTGGCGGTCGCCATGAGCGAAGAGGACGACGTCGCCATCCATTTGACCGACACCCTCAAGGCAGGTCACGGTCTGTGCCGCAAGGAAGCGGTGCGCGTACTGGTCGAGGAGGGGCCGGCGCGGATTCAGGAGTTGATTCGATGGGGCGCCAGGTTCGACAAGACCGGAGGAAAATTCGCCTTTGCCCGTGAAGCGGCGCACAGCCGAAGCCGCATTCTGCGCGCGCGGGGCGATGCCACCGGCAACGAGATGGTACGTGTGCTGATCAGCGAAGCGATGCGGCAGAAACGCATTCAACGCCTGGACTATCACTTCACCGTCGATCTCATCGTGGAAGACGGCCGCTGCGCGGGGGCAGTCGTCCTCGAGGAGCATTCCGGCCGACGGTTCCTGTTACCGGCGCGGGCGGTCGTTCTGACGACCGGCGGGGCCGGACAGCTCTACGCCCGCACCACCAATCCGGCGAACGCCACAGGCGATGGCGTCGCGATGGCGCTTCGAGCCGGCGCAGTGCTCCAGGACATGGAATTCGTCCAGTTCCATCCCACGGCCTTGTATCTTCCTTCCAGTCCCCCTTTTCTCCTGTCAGAGGCGATGCGCGGCGAAGGAGCCCAATTGCGGAACAGCAAGGGCGAAGTCTTCATGCAGCGCTATCATCCAATGGGAGCGCTCGCCCCCCGGGACATCGTCTCCCGGGCCATTTGGGCCGAGATGGCGGCGACCAAAGCGCGGCATGTCTATTTGGACGTCACGCACCTCGGCGCCGAATTCGTGAAAAGACGGTTTCCGACCATTTACGCGACGTGTCTGCGCTACGACATCGACATCACCGAAGAGTGGATTCCGGTCTCGCCCAGCGCCCATTACATGATGGGCGGCGTCTGGACCGATTTAAACGGTGCGACGACGGTCCCCGGTCTGTTTGCCGCAGGCGAAGTCGCATGCAGCGGCGTGCATGGTGCAAACCGCCTCGCGAGCAATTCCTTGTTGGAAGGATTGGTCTTCGGTGCACGAGCCGCCGAGGCGGCGGTGGCATATGCGGACCGGCAACCGGCGCCCCTGCTTGCCGCGCATGAAGCCGCCTTGAAGCATGAACAGTACGGCTCCTTGGACGATGCGGAAAAGTTACGCAGCTCGCTCCGACGGACGATGTGGGGACAAGTCGGGGTCATCCGGTCGGGCGAGTCGCTCATTCGGGCTTGCGCGCAGCTTTCCCGCTGGTCCCAGATGGTGGCCCAGCCGTTTGCACACCGGGCCGCGCTCGAGGTCAAAAATATGGTGCAGGTGGCTCAATGCGTTGCGGAGGCGGCGCTCTGGCGGGAAAACAGCATCGGTGCTCACTACCGATCCGATTTTCCGCAAGCGAAGCGGCCGGGATGGCAGCAGCACAGCCGGTTATCGATGGGTGATGGAATCAACGGAACGTCGTCGAGGAAATCCCGCGGGCTCCTTCTGGCTCTGAGGGCGCGAGCGGGGAAACGGGCCGCTCAGTGATGACACCGTCGCGCACGAGAAACGTCCGGTAGTAGCGCAGCACCTTGCGGACATACTGCCGCGTCTCATCGATCGGCGGCAGCGACTGGTACCGGTCGACGATGTTTTCACCGGCATTGTAGGCGGCCAGTGCGAGCGGAAGATTGCCGTGGAACCGGTCGAGGAGCTGCCTCAAGTATTTTGTGCCCCCACCGACATTCTCATCCGGATCGAACATATCCCGCACATCGAGCCGCACGGCGGTTTGCGGCATCAACTGCATCAGCCCGATGGCGCCTGCCCGGGAGACGGCGCGGGGATCGAAATTTGATTCCGCTTTGATCACTGCGCGAATCAAGGCCGGGTGCAGCTGCTGTTGAGATGAGTGCCGTTTGATGACAGGCTCGAGCTCACGCTCGGACAAGGCCGCATGGAACCGGGCCGACTCGACGTCAATTTTTCGATACCGGCCATCGGAGGGGACGTTGGTCAGCGAGATGGTTCCGTTGGGACTTATATATTGGTAGATCTCCGCCTGGAGGGCGGGCGGATGCAGCAACGGGATGAGCGCCAGGCCAACAACCCCGACGGCGCCGATCGGACGTCGGATCATATGGAATTTCCTCGCCATAGGCATGGTCCCAACGATAGCAGCCTGTTCCAGCCTGTCAAGAAAATGCAGATCCCATGCCGGATGTCGCCACGAAAATGGCGAGGAAGAACAAGAGGATCGACGGCAGACGCGGCTATTGTTCGAGGAATGTCCGTCGCTGAGCGACAAAAATTTGATGCAGGCGCGCGGTTAAAGGTCCCGGCATTCCATCGCTGATGGGCCGGCCGTCGAGCCGGGTCACCGGCATGACTTCCATGGTCGTATTGCTCAGGAAGCATTCATCGGCGTTGGCGAGCGTCTCAACCGTGAATTGTCCTTCATGGACCGGAATCCCGGCGTCCCGCGCCAAGGCGAGCAGAATCCCCCGCGTAATACCGTCCAAGATGCCGCAGGACAGGGCCGGGGTGCAAAGGCGGCCGGATTGCACGAAAAACAGGTTGCTGATTGTGCACTCGGTCACGTAACCCTCCCAATTCAACAAGACGCTGTCGAACGCGCCCGCAGCAATCGCTTCCCGTTTCGCTTGAATGTTATTCAAAAAATTGGTGGCCTTGATCTGCGGATCGAGCGCAGCCGAAAGATTGCGCCTTGTCTTGGCGACGATGAGGCTCACGCCTGTCCGATACCGTTCCCGCGGAGGCGGCTTGAGCGGTTTGACCATGATGACGGTTGTGGGCGTGGGGCAGAGCGCTGGATCAAGACCGATGTCGCCCCTGCCGCGCGAAATGGTAACCCGGATGTAGGCGTCCGAACGGTCGTCGCCGGCGCCGTTGCGCGTCATGGCCTCGTGCAGCAGCGCCGGCCAGTCGCGCTCCGGAACGGCCAATCCGATCGCATCGGCCGAGCGTTGAAGACGGGCCAGGTGCTGTTCGCGCATGAAGATTTTGTCGCCATACGAGCGGATCGTTTCGTAGACGCCGTCCCCGTATAGAAATCCATGATCAAAGACCGAGACGAGCGCTTCTTCTTCCCTTACGAATCGGTCATTCAGGTAGATCCACACGGTCAGGCTCGCCTGAAAGAGCTGAAAAAGGCCTGGGCTTTGTGCAGGGTTTCCGCATATTCCTCATCCGGATTTGAATCGGCCACGATTCCGGCTCCGACCTGCAAATACCCCTTCCGCCCCGCCACGACGAGCGTCCGGATGACGATATTCAAGTCCAGATCGCCGTTCCAGCCGATGTACCCGAATGACCCGGTGTAGGGCCCGCGGCGTACGGGCTCCAATTCCTCGATGATCTCCATGCAACGGATCTTCGGCACGCCGGTGATCGTGCCGCCTGGAAAGACTGCCCTGATGAGATCAAACGGCGTGGCGTCGCTTCTGAGGAGACCGGACACGTTCGAGACGATGTGGCTGACGTGCGAATACTGCTCGACGACCATGAATTCGTCGACGTGCACGCTGCCAAACTCACAGACGCGGCCGAGATCGTTCCGCTCGAGGTCGACGAGCATGACATGCTCCGCACGCTCCTTCGGACTGGCCAGCAGTTCTTCGACGAGACGGCGGTCGGCGTCGGCACCTGAGCCCCGTGGTCTCGTGCCGGCGATCGGTCGTGTTTCGGCACGCCGTCCCCGAAGACGTATCAGACGTTCGGGGGAAGAGCTGATCAGGGAGATCTCTCCAAAGCGGAGCAGGCCGGAAAACGGAGAAGGGTTCACGGTCCGAAGCTGCCGATAGAGGGCCTGCTCGTAGCGGAGACGTGCCGGTCCCGAAGAACAGCTCTCAGGAATGTCCACGGCGAAGCGATGAGAGAGGTTGGCTTGATAGATATCTCCGGCGGCAATGTAGGCCTGCGCGCGTCGCACGCGATCGAGATAGGCATCTCTCGTTTGTTCGGGCGCAAAGGCCAACGGCTCGAGCTTCAAGGGCGCCTTCGTGGGTGCCGTCGCTTGCAGGCGGGCGTCGCATTCCGCCAACCGGTCCAATCCTTCCCGATATAATTTTTCGCGCTCCTCGCCGAGAAACCGCTCCATCGACGGGCAAAAAATAATTTGTAGCCGGTCGTCTCCATGATCGACGGCGATCACGAGGTCATAGAGCGCAAATTGGACATGCGGCATCGCCGGATCGTCCGGCGCCGAGGAAGGCAGTAGTTCCAGACGGCGGACAAAATCATAGTTGAAGCATCCGACCGCCCCGCCAAAGAACGGGGGGAGGTCCGGCGTCTGCTCGATGCCCGCGGTTCCGACCGCCTGCCTGAGGGGCTGGAACGGGTCGTCACTCGTTGGCCCTTCGGAGCGGGCCGGGACCGAGAGGGCACACACCGGTCCGCTCCCTAGAAAGGAATAGCACCGGTCGGCCGATTGCCCTTTTGCGCTTTCCAACAAGAAGGAAGGCTGCCCGTGAGAGGCGATCTTTTCGTACAGCTCGAACGGCTGCTTGCCCTGCGTCTGCCTGGTAAGGACCAGCGGTTTCGGTGCGCCGTGCAAAAAGGACGGTTGCGAGAATCGGGTCATGTGGTGGTCGACTCGACTCGAGCGACAGCGCCCACTATACTCCACCGATTCGGTGATTTCCCAGCCATCAAAACTTGACAACTTCACGAGCATTCTGCTTGAATTGCGCGCCCGCCCTTCGGGAGAGTCCTTAGTCAGGGTACTCGCCTCAGTGGGTCACGGACCATGCCCCAGCCACAGGATCCGTTTTATGCGGGGCTCGGCCAAGCTGTTCGAATCGGAACAGAACTGCTGGCCGCGCTGGTTGTCGGCGGCGGGATCGGGTGGGCGATCGATACCTACCTCTTGGGGACCAGCCCGTGGCTCCTGGTGCTCGGGTTGGTGTTGGGCGCGGCCGCCGGCGTGAGAAATGCGTATCGCATGGCGCAACGGTGGCCGAAATAGTCGATTGCAAAATCGTCGATTGACGGATTGCGAAAGGTTCCATGG
>JBKPKC010000402.1:0-2489 GCA_046765595.1 Nitrospirota bacterium | reverse complement strand
GCAGAAGAACGCAATCTATCTAAACAGCTTTTCCAACCTCAACCCGCTCGGACTACAACAGCCTGTCCTTTCGGCGATCGAGTCAGGCGGCAATGCTGACGCGGTGCTGGCGACATACGGCCCGAGTAAGATTCTCCTCGTCGAGTTCAATACGCCGCAACTCGCAACCGAAAACGATCAGCGCATCATCGAGCGTATTCACGAACTGTGGAGACTAGGCCAACCAGCGCCTACAGCGTACCGCCGAGTCGGAAACTATTCGGTTTTCGTGTTTGACGCGCCCGACGAACAGACCGCGAAGCAGCTAATCGATCAGGTCAAGTATGAGCAAGTGGTCCAGTGGCTGGGCACTAACCCGTACATCTACAAAGAGGCCGAAGAACGTTACATCAACACGACGCTCGGCGTTCTGATTGCCGTCGTGAAGGCTTCCGGCTTTGCCCTAATCGGATGTTTGGGAACGGGCGCTTTGATTGGCGGTCTGCTTTTTAGTTACAGGCGGGCACAGCAAAAAGGCGACACAGCGTTTTCTGATGCGGGTGGAATGCTCAGGCTAAATCTTGATGAGTTAACCGCGGAAACAAATCCTTCCCGATTATTGCGCGAAAGAAATTAGCCGCAGATTTCTGCGGATGAACGCCATCACATCTGCGTTCATCTGAGAAATCTGCGGCCAGAACCGGGCCAAAAAAATTGCGGGCTGCTGATTTTTCCTGGGAGGCTCCCCCAAGCCCCGTCAAGACGTCAATCAGCAGCTCCGCTATTATTGCCCTTTAACTGCGTCACAAGCGCTACTCCGTTCCCCCAAAAGAGTCAAACGCTTGCTTTAATAATTGTGAGAGGATGCCTCCCCCAAAGCCTCCACTCACCGCAATCTCAGAGCCTGACCCGATTTACCCTTATCTACCCTTCTTGTTCTGTTCGTCTTTTGGCAACGACCGTGCCACCACAGCTTTTGAGGACTCGAGTTCTCACACGTTCAGTTTTGCTGGACTTTCGCTTTCGACGATCAAGATTAGTGCGGCAGAAGTGGCCAAACTCGTACAGGTTCCATACAAATCGGACAGTACAAACGAACGATTATCGCTCGGTGTTTTACGGCAGCGCTTTGATGAACTCGTCGACTTCGGCCGCGGTGTTGTAGAGATGAGGAGCTATCCGCAGTCGCTCGTTGCGCGGAGCAGTGATGATGTTTCGCTCTCTCAACTGAATGTAGAGGTCCATTGCTGACGATCCTTTGTGCGGTACGATACAAACAATCTGCGACTTCTCACCTGGAGCACGAGAACTGACCACTTCATACGCTCTCGCCTTCAAGCCTTCACACAGGTGGTCCGTTAATTCTTCGAGATAGTTGGCGATGTTCTGAACTCCAAGCTGGCTGAGAAGCTCCAGGCTGGCCTTAAAACCATAAAACAGCGACGCCGGGCCTGTACCCGTTTCCCAGGCGAGCGCGCCGCGTTTCCAACCCTGCTCGAAGTTGAGGTAGTCATCCGGATCTGGAACGCTGACCCAACCCACGAGCGTCGGCTGAACTCTCTCGCGCGCCCGATCGGAAAGATATAGGTAGCCGACTCCCTCCGGACTCAACAGCCATTTGTGACCGCCGCCGGCAGCGACGTCGATCAACTCCGCGTCGACGTCCACCGGAATAACGCCGAGCGCCTGAATTGCGTCCACGACGAATAACGCGTCATGCTGCCGGGCGAGGCGCCCGAGTCGTTCGAGATCTGTCCGAAACCCGGAGGCGTACTGCACGTGGCTGATCGCAACGACGCGCGTCCTCTGATCCACTAGCCTCTCGAAATCCGCCGGATCGATGCGGCCGGCGCGTTCTTCGCACATGCGCACCTCGACGCCGAATGCGTCGCGGAGACGCAGCCACGGGTAGATGTTGGAAGGAAACTCACGATTGAAAGTGACGATGTTGTCGCCGGGTTTCCATGCGAGACCGTTGGCGACTGTCGAAAGCGCGTCGGAAGTGTTTCGCACGAATGCGACTTGTTCCGGACGCGCGCCGAGCAGATTTGCGAGTAGCTGGCGCGCTTGTTCTTTCACCGCCAGCCAACCGCGGTAATTGGCGGAGCCGTTTTCGTTGACGTCTTTGAGCTGAGACTCGACGGCGCGTATCGACGTTATCGGCGGCGGTGAGATGGCGGCGTGATTGAAGTAGATCGCGCGCTCGGTGATGGGAAACAAAGAGCGCAGTTCTGACGTCCCACAAAGCATCTCTGCACAAACATTCATTTTCGCCCCGGATTTACATCCTCCAAAACTGGCTTTCTCAACGAGAATGATGCAGTCACTTCCCCAACGACGTCTCCACGCCGGTTCACCACGGGAAAGAACGCATAGCGCGACACGGCATCGAGCGACTCGTCTACCAGCACTCCGAGTTGGCGCAACGCCTCGATGACGACGGTCGGCCGTGCACGCTTGTCATCGCCGTCTTCAATCTTAATCGCGACGCCTAAACCCTTCGGCCACTC
>JBKPKC010000401.1:0-6696 GCA_046765595.1 Nitrospirota bacterium | reverse complement strand
GGTACACTTAGAGAGCGGGAGGCAACCATGGTCTCTCATCGATTCCGGTGCATCGTCTATCTTGTGCTGGTGGGTGCGCTGTCGGGCTGTAGCGCCGTGAGGCCGTTCGCCGGAGTGACTTCAGGCCCGTTTTTTACGGCGACTGCCGAGGATGCTCCCCGCCTTGCGCTCCTGGCGCACGAGCTTGACGGCGAAGAAACGCAGGTGTCTGGAAGCGGTGAACTGTGAGCAGGTCGCTTTCGCGCGCGCAGCCTGTTTGAAAGCCGTGAAGCGGCGGTCGCGTCGTTCCGCCACGTGATCGAACACCATTCGTCCAGTCCCCTTGCCGGCACAAGCCGGTTGTGGCTGCGGCTTCTCGAGCATGAGCCAAACGCTGCGGTGTCGGAGCAGGCACCTTCCGACCCATGGACCGACATGCTGGCTCAGTTTGTACGCGAGTGGATGGAACGCCAGGTGACTGTAAACGTCCAGCGGTTGCCTACGACGCCGGCAGTTGGGCAGGAACACCCTATCGAGGAACAGCCTGTTGACCCATCACGCGCGATTCAGGGGATGCACAAACAATTGCGCGAGCGCGACCGCCAGATTGCGGTCCTGCGTTCGCAATTAGGCGCGTTGAAGCTTATCGATCAAGACCATGCCGATAAACAACGAAAGATAAAGCCCCCCGCCTCGCTGAAAACGTCAGAGCACTATCCCGGCCAGTAGCCTGAGCCGGAGCCTTCAGTCGCTTGGGACAGTTCACCGGCGGAAGGATCCGGGAGGGTTAGCGTGATGCCACCCGCTCGAGAATGGTCTTTCGAAACAGGCTCGCCATGCGCCGGTGCCCCACCTTGGTCGGATGGAATCCGTCTTCATCGAAGGTGAAATCATCGGGCGACGATTCACCGAATACGTTCACGACCGACGCGTTGACATAAGGGGCTTCCGTTTCAATCGCGCGGTTGAAGGCTCTCACACGCTCGAGAGTCACGGCCGGATTCGGCGCGGCGCGAAAGGCCGGGAGCTGACTAAGATCGGGCACGTTGGCGATCACCACGATCGTCGAGACCGACCCCTGGAGACGCCGGAGAAGCTGTCTGAGCTCGCTCTGAAACCGGGACGGGTCGTCTCCATGCACAAGGTCATTCACGCCGAGCCATACCGTCGCCATGTCCGCTTCGCCCCGAAAGTGCTTGGCGAGGCGGACCTGCTCGTTCAACGCGTCGATCCGAGCGCTGGGGACCGCCAGCGTCACCAGAAAGGTTCCGGGCTTGCGGATCTGCAGATCATGATTGATCAGGTAGACATAGCCTTCCGTGAGCGGCGTGGCACCGACGCCAATGACGTCGCTCGTCCCGAGCGCCAGATAGATAAATTCGATGTTTTGCTCTTGATCGACGTGGCTACAGCCCGAAAGAAGACTTGCCAGCAGACAGAGACTCAGGATCGATCCCAGGATGTTCATGCTCGATGAGAGACGGCCCCTTCATTTTGCGCCCAGGAAGACTTTAGCCTACCAACCGCATAGGTGAGGACTAGTAGTCTTTCCGGGTTCGACACACGAAACGTCGACGGCCCGTACAGACCGGTGGGTAGAATGACCGCCCGAAAGTGGAATATTCAAGAGCAGAGGGTCAACTTAGATCGCCGCTTTAAGACCCTTCACCGCTTCAACGATTGAAGGATACAGGCTATGGACCACATCCGCCTTGTTGATCACCGTAGTTGCACCAGCGGAGATCATTGCACGATCTCTGTGGTCAGGTTCGCCCGCGGTCAACCCGATGATGACAGTATCGGGATTTTGGTGCTTCATGAGCATTGCCGCCTGGATCCCGCTCATCGTGGGCAAGTGAATGTCGATCAGCGCGACCGCAGGCCGGAATCTGGCGGCCTGTTTGACCGCCTCTTCCCCATTCGCGGCTTCAGCCACGACTGCGAGATCTGGATAGGCCTCCAGTACCTGTCGCAGGAGCTCGCGCATCACGGCGTGGTCATCAACGATCAGCACATCGATCATAGGGTCGAAAGCTTACGCACTTGGCTGGCATAGTTAAACCCCTCGGAAGGGGGATAGATCCCTTGCTTCAGCGCCCTTGAACAGAATCGCAGGCGAAAACATATAGTAGGATGAAAAGACAGGGACTGCCCATGACGAAAAAGAAGGCGACCATCGCCGAACAAGATCTCATCCTGCACGGTGTGACCATTACGCACCCGGACCGAGTCGTGTGTGCAGAAGGAAATATGACCAAGGGAGACGTGGCTCGATATTATGCCGCAGCCGCGCCTTTCCTTTTGCAGAACATCGTCAGGCGCCCCATTACCGTGGTGAGATGTCCAGGCGGCATCATGGCGGATTGTTTTTATCAGCGCAATGTCGGCTTCGGTTTAGGCGCGGACGTCCATCCGTTTGCTTGGAACTATAAGGGCCGTAGCTACAAATACATCTACGTCGAAGACGTCAAGGGCATCATGCAGATGATTCAAATGGGGGTCATCGAAATACACCCTTGGGGCGCCACAATCGATGACATTCATACGCCCGACCGAATGATCTTCGATCTCGATCCCGATCCGGCCATTCCGTTCACGGAAGTCAAAAACGCCGCGGTTGAAATCAAAGAGCGGCTCGCGCACGCGGGTCTTGAATCTTTCGTGAAATGCACCGGAGGAAAAGGCCTCCACGTCGTGGTACCGCTGGCCCCGACACACCGCTGGGATGACGTCAAAGGCTGGGCATCAGGGTTGGCGCACGACATGGTCGCACAGGCGCCGGACACCTACGTCGCCACCATCACAAAGGCAAAGCGCAAAGGCAAAATTCTCATCGATTTTTTCCGGAATGATTATACGGCGACCTCGATCGCGAGTTATTCACTGCGCGCACGGCCGGGAATGCCGGTCGCTGTGCCTCTGACGTGGCGCGAACTGACGACCCTCAAGAGCGGCAATCAATTCGGCATGGAGGCCGTCCTGAGACGATTAGGCCGTCACTCGGTCCAGACGGCGCTGCCAGGGCAGCGGTTACCGAAGGGGCAGATGGAAAGGATGACGATGCATGGCCGCAACAAAAACCTTAGTCCCAATGGAGGCATTGCTCGTCGGTCGATTGCCCGAGGGAAAGGAATGGCGGTATGAGCCGAAATGGGACGGATTCCGTTGCCTCGCCGACAAACACGACCATGGTGTGACGCTGCGGTCCAAATCCGGAAAGCCGCTGGAGCGATATTTCCCCGACATCGTGAGCATTCTTGGGAAGCTGCCGGTTCCACAATTTGTGCTGGACGGTGAACTGCTGGTGAAAGGAGATGCCGGCTATTCGTTTTCGGATCTCCAGATGCGCCTGCACCCGGCGGCAAGCCGGGTAACGATGCTGGCGCAAAAACAGCCTGCGACGTTTGTCATCTTTGACCTGCTCGGAACGGAAAGCGGCCGGAATACGCTGCCGGCGCCGTTATCCGAACGCCGGCTGCTTCTTGAGGCATTTTGGAAGAAGTATTGTTCGAAGGAAAAGGCACTCATGCTCTCGCCACAAACCGACTCCGTGGCCACGGCCATGCAGTGGCTCCGTTCTTCCAACTGGTCCATCGACGGCATCGTAGCCAAAAGGAGTACTGATCCGTATCTGCCGGACGAACGGGTCATGCAGAAATATAAGGCGATCCGGACCGCCGATTGCGTCGTGGGCGGGTTTCGCTACGGCAAAGACTCGAAAGAAGTCGGGTCGCTGCTTCTCGGACTGTATGACAAAGACGGGCGCCTGAATCATGTCGGCTTTACATCTGGCATTGCCAAAGCCGATAAGCCATCCCTGACCAAAAGGCTCGAAACACTCATTCATGAACCTGGTTTCACGGGCAATGCGCCGGGAGCCCCAAGTCGGTGGTCCACCGAGCGGTCCAGTCAATGGAAGCCGTTACTGCCGAAACTCGTCGTCGAGGTCAGCTTTGATCATGTCACCGACGATCGTTTCCGCCATGGCACGAAGCTGATTAGGTTTCGGCCCGACAAATCTCCGGGACAATGTACGATGGAACAGCTCCATCAATAGCTTGCCATAGCTCGGCGCTGCGGTTGGCCGGTCCTGGCCCCCTCGCCTTGTCCGGACAGCAGTAGAGTGAACTCATGACGAACAAACGTCACATTGCTCGCATCTTGGCTGAAATCGCCTTCTACCTCCGTCTCAAGGGCGATAACCCCTATAAATCCGCCGCATACGAGCGCGCAGGGCGTGCCCTTCTCCTTGCGCCTTATGAAGTTGATGAACTCATGCAGGGAAACAAGCTCACCGACATCGGAGGTATCGGATCAGCTACTGCCGCTGTGATCCGCGAATTGCTCTCAACCGGCCATTCGAGTCTCCACGACCGGGTGAAAGGGTCTTATCCAGCCTCATTGGTTGAGTTGGGAGCCGTGCCCGGATTACGGCCGAAACAGATCCGCCGGCTCTACGAGGAAGCCGGCATCCGGTCCGTCGCTGAGTTGCAGACCGCCTGCCGGAGGAATCAATTACTTGCCTTGAAAGGAATCGGCCCGAAGGTACAAGACCGAATTGAGCGCGCGCTCGGTGAATTTCGCCGCGGCCAGGGCTATCGGCTGTACGCCAGTGTCGAGGGTGAAGCCGCCGTGGTGCAGACACATCTGGCCGCCATTCGCGGAGTGAAAAACATCACCATGGCAGGCGCGCTGCGGCGAAAAATGGAAGTCATCAACGGATTCCATTTCGTGATCACATGGGCGGATGATAAGGACGCGGCCGGATTCCTCGGAGGGCCCAACACGAACACCAACATCACCGATGCGGTGATGAGCTATCCCAGAGAAGTCAGGGCTGTCTCGCCGACCGGGTTGCCGATCACGATCATCCTGGCGACATCCACTGATCATGACTATCATCTCTTGCAGGCCACCGGCTCCGATGAGCACCTCGAGCAATTGCTCAAGAGATTCGCAGAAAGAGGCCTGCATACGTGGGAAGCGATCCATTGCCGGGTGAAAGGATTGTGCGAACCGGCCATCTATCGCGCCGCGGGGCTGCCTTGGATCCCTCCATCCCTGCGCGAAGGACGAGGGGAGTTCGAATTCACCGAGCCTGAGATGCAGCGGCTGATCGAGCCGAGTCAGATCCAGGGCTTCTTTCACCTTCATACGAACTACTCGGACGGCTCGGGAACGGTGGAGGACATGGTAATCGCCGCTCGTGACCGAGGCTATCGCTACCTCGGAATCTCCGATCATAGCCAATCAGCGTTTTATGCCAATGGCCTCAAGGAGCCGCAAATCCGACAACAGTGGAGGGAGATCGAAGCCGTCCAGGCGAAATATCCGGAGATACACGTCTTTAAGGGTATTGAAGCCGATATCCTCCCCGACGGGAGCATGGACTATCCGGATGAATTGCTCAGCCAATTTGACTTCGTCATCGCCTCGGTCCACAGTCGGTTCAATCTCGCTGAGGCGGAGCAAACCCGGCGCGTCTGCCGCGCGTTGGCTAATCCCCATGTGACTATGTTCGGACATCCCACGGGCCGTCTGCTGCTCTCACGGCCAGGATACCGCCTGAACATGCCTGAGGTGCTCGAGGCGGCGAAGACGTATGGCAAAGTCGTAGAAATTAACGGCAGCCGCAATCGGTTGGACCTCGACTGGCGGCATATACGATCGGCGAAGGGACAAGGACTCACGTTCAGCATCAATCCGGATGCGCATGCCGTGGACGAGTTAGATAACATTGCGCTGGCCGTGAATGTTGCGCAAAAAGGGGGACTCGTTGCCGACGATGTTGTCAACACCCGATCCTTGTCCGCAATGAAGGCATTCTTGCATCAAGGCTGGTCCCCCTCACAGGCCGCTTAAATCCCCTTTTCCCTTGAACAAGGCCCTGCGCACACAGGGCCGACTAGGGAACTACCGAGTCCTCGCTTTTTTAAGAAACTCGTATCTGAGAAGATGACATCTTGACGAAGAAAGGGACACATCATGCGGAAACGAATGACATCAGGGTTCCGACCGCCCGCAGGTTCCGAGGGAGAATGGTTGGATGTGGAAACGCTCGCAGAGGTTCAGATGACCTCTGAGGATGCCGCTCATCCCATTGAATCAGCGCTCCTGCCTGACGCAGGTGACGGTTGGCGGGCCGCAGAGGCCGGTGATCAGACCATTCGCTTCGTGTTCGACCGCCCGCAACGGATCCGGCGGATCCGACTGAATTTTATCGAAGCGACACTACAGCGCACGCATGAATACGTCTTGCGCTGGTCGTCGAATCGTGGGCAGTCATTTCGGGAAATCGTTCGTCAGCAGTGGAATTTCAGCCCGCCGGACACCACCAGCGAATTAGAGGACTATTCCGTGGACCTTGAGGGTGTGACAACACTGGAGTTGAAGATCACACCTGATATTCGCGGTGGCGCCACCTGCGCTTCGCTGGCGCAGCTGCGACTGGCCTGATCATCAGGATCCTGCCTGATGTGCGATCTAAGGGGACGCCGTTCCAAGAACGGGCGTCCCGTGGTTTTTGTGCTAGCCGTCTCGCCGCACATCGGGACGAAACAACTCGCTTTACGTCCTGGCCTCGAGTGCCGCTTCGTTGTCTATCCTAGCGCTCCGCCGACACTCCTCTGTGCGCCGTCCAACGCAATTACTCGTCATAGCCTTTGAATCGGCACCACGGTGCCGCCGCCTATTGCGCAATCTGCGCCTCGGTTAGAG